>CAYRLV010000216.1:0-3425 GCA_964425155.1 uncultured Ornithinicoccus sp.
CATCTTCCCCGCCTGCTACTCGGGGCGGTGGCCGCACATCCACTTCGAGGTCTACCCGGACCGGGAAAGCATCACCGACCAGGCCACGGCGATCGCCACCTCCCAGGTCGCGCTGCCGGAGCAGGCCTGCCGCAGGGTGTACGCCCAACAGGGATACGAGCAGTCGGTCACCAATCTGGAGCAGGTCACCCTGGACAGCGACAACGTGTTCGGCGACGACGGCGGCACGAGTCAACTGGCGACGGTGACCGGCAGCGTGCGCCGTGGCTACACGGTGTCCCTCACCGCCCCCGTCGACACCGGAACCGAGCCGACCGGCGGGTCAGCCCCGGGTGGCGGCGAGGGCGGTGCGCCTCCCGGTGGCGGCATGCCTGGCGGGGGACCCGGTGGTGACGGCGGCCCACCTCCCGGAGGCCCAGGCGACGACTAATGGCGGCGAGAACGCCCACTCGACGTTCCGCTCTCGCCGCAACAATGCAGGGAGCGTCGCAGTCTCAGTCCTCCTCCAGGCCGTCCACCCCGCGTTTCCAGTAGCCGGTCACGAGGCGGTCGACGCGGTCGCGGCGCCACCGGCGCAGCGGCTTGATGTCGGTGGCCTCACCCGCGGCAAAGAGGAACGTCCGACCGGGCGGCAGACGAAGTCCGTCGACGGTCTCGGCCAGTGGCGATCCCCCGTGGTCGCGCCGCAGCCAGGTGACCTGTACGTCGTCCCGAACGGCAAGCGGGTAGCTCTGCTCCTCCTCGTGGTCGGTGACGATCACCAGGTGCGCCGACACGTCCGGCCGGGATTCCTCGAGCCACCGGGCTGCCGCCGGGAGGGCGGTCGTGTCGACGGCAAACACGTAGTGGTCGTAGTGCTGCGGGAACGCCACCGCCCCGGGCGGGCCGGCCACCGTGACCTCGTCGCCGACCTCCGCAGTGCCCACCCAGACCGAGGCCAGCCCCTCGCCGTGCAGGACGAAGTCGAGGTCCAGCTCCCGGGAGGCCGCGTCGTACCTGCGGACGGTGTACTTCCGCGTCCGAGGGAAGGGGTGCGGCCAGTCGAGCATGTGCCTCGTGTTGGGCACCGGATCTCGCTGGGTGCCGTCGGGATCGGGGAAGACGATCCGAACGTGGTCATCGGCCTGATGGCTGTGGAAGCCGTCCAGTCCCGGGCCGGTCAAGGTGAGCCGCATCATCCGAGGCGTGACGAGGGTTCGTGCGGCCACGCGCACCCGGCGGACCCCGATCGGGTACGGGACGCGGGTCGTGCCCGTCCCCCTGGCGTGGTGCTCGGCCACCGCGGGCCCCGGGTTGCTCCGGTCGAGGGTCATGGCAGCAGCGGCGCGAGCGCCTTGTCGATCTCGTCCAGGGTCCGTTCGGCCGACTCGTAGGTGGCCGCCTCGGTGTAGCGGAGCCCGAAGACCTTGCCGTTCTTCACGGCCGGCAGGTTCTTCCAGAGCGGCGAGTCCAGCACCTTCTGCACGCCCTCACTCGTGGACCCGTCGTTCTCGAGGGTGTAGGTGATGGCGTCGGCCTCCCGGAAGCTCGCCGGGATCTGCTCCATCGACGGGTACTCCGAGACGTCGGACGACCCACCACGCTTCTCGGCCACCTCGCCGTAGTAGTTGACGCCGACGTCCTCGGCGATGTTGGTGCCCCACGAGCCGCTGAACTCCCGCTGGAAGGTGCCCTTGGCAGCCTCGCCGTAGGCACCGAGGTGCCCGAACTGCATACCGTCGAGGACGCCGGCGTACTTCTTGCGCAACTTCGCCGCCTTCTGCTCGTATGAGGTCTTGGCCGCCTGGAAGTAGTCGGATCGCCCTGCGGCGTCGGCCTGCCGGCGCGACAGCGTGCGCCAGTCCTTGGGCAGGCTCGGCCCGATCGCCACCACGGGAGCGATCTCCGCGAGCCGGTCCATGTCGATGTCACCGAGCACCGGTGCCGGGACCCCGATGACGATCAGGTCGGGGTCGGCGCTCGCGATGGCCTCGTAGTTGGTGGTGTCGGCGGTCTCCCCGGCGATCTTCGTCAGGTCTCGGTAGGTCTGGCGGTCCGCCGCCGTCATCATCGGCAGACCGCGTTGCCAGGAGGAGATCCCCACCAAGGGGGCGTCCGCCTCGATCAGGACCGGCACGGCATACCCGGTGGCCACCACACGCTGCGGTTTCGTCGGGATGGTGATGTCGCCGTTGTCGGCGTGGAACACCCGGGTGTCCGTGCCCGCGCCCGCGTCGACCTCGGCGTTCGCCCCGGCGTTCTCCTCGGGACTCGAGGTGGTTCTCGGGGCGTCGTCGGAGGCGGAACTCGGTTCGCCCGAGCCACAGGCGGCCGTCAGCGCCACCAGCAGCACGGCGAGCAGGACGCCGCACCGGCGACCTCGGACTCGTAGGGGCATGGGTCTCCTTCACGTTCGTCGGTCCGGTCGGTCGAGTGACCGCCCGACCAGAGCGGCCGAAGTAAGGTTAGCCTTACCAACATCGCGAAGGGTGTCGCCGAGGAGACAACTGATGTTGCTGACAGGCCAGATGGGGTTGGTCGCCGACGATGTCGACGTCATCGAGTTCGGCTACGGGCTGGGCCCCCCGACGGGCATCCTCGTGCTCCGGTATCCCGGTGGTCGGGACCGGCACTTCCCGGAGTGGCGGGACGACTTCGTGCACCAGTTCTACTGGTCACCGGACGGGCACCTGGTGCTGCGTCGGGGCTCGCAGGCCCGGTTCGTCGGCCCCGGCGAGGTGCTCTGGGCCCACCGGGGTGCCGTGCACGCGGTCAGCGCCGTGAGCCGGCGCAGCGTCTACCGGGTCTGCCTGCGGCAGGTCCCGCCGGCCCTGGACGGGGTCGTCGCGGGCGCCTGCTCCATCTCGGCCGAGGCGGCCCGCCTGGTGGAGTGGCTGGGGCGCCCGGGTGTCCGGGAGGACGAGGCGCTGGCCGCGCGACAGGTGATCATGGACGGCCTGCGCGGCGCACCCGAGGAGCTGCCCGGGCGGTCCCTCGGATCGGGACTTGCTGCGCGGGTCGCCCGCGAGATCGCGCGCGACCCGGCCGACGACACCCGGCTGGAGGAGTGGGCAGGGCGGCTGCACACCAGTGTGAAGACGCTGCAACGGGACTTCACGCGAGAGTTCGGCACGTCGTTCACCACCTGGCGCACCAAGACTCGGTTGCGCGCGGCGGTGGCGCTCCTCGAGACCTCGCCGGTGGGCGAGGTCGCGCACCGCGTGGGCTACTCGACGGTTTCGGCGTTCGTCACCGCGTTCACCAAGGAGCACGGCTGCACGCCGGGCCGCCACGTCGGCACCCTGCGTGCTCACTCCCGGCCGGTTTGCTCACTCGAGGCCGCTCCGACCGGTCGCGGGACCGGCCGGGAGTGAGCAAAGCCGACCTGAGTGAGCACAGGTAGGCACGGGTCGGGGCCCGCGGGGGGACACCACGCCGGGGGCCCC
>CAYRLV010000216.1:3435-6696 GCA_964425155.1 uncultured Ornithinicoccus sp.
TCCACCGTCGCGGGCCGACCGACAGGCGCCTTGGGCGCCGAACACTCAGCGTCGGGTCAGGTCGAACCGGTCCAGGTTCATCACCTTGTCCCACGCCGCCACGAAATCACGCACGAACGTCTCGTGCGCGTCGTCGCTCGCGTAGACCTCGGCCACGGCGCGCAACTCGGAGTTGGAGCCGAACACGAGGTCGACCCGGCTGCCGGTCCACTTCACCTCGCCCGTGGCGCGGTCGCGGCCCTCGAACGTGTCCGGGTGGTCCTGGTCCTCGTGGACCGGCCGCCACTCGGTGCCCATGTCGAGCAGGTTGACGAAGAAGTCGTTCGTCAGCGTGCCGGGACGGTCGGTGAAGACGCCGAGCGGGGAGCCCTGGTGGTTCACGCCGATCACCCGCAGGCCACCGAGCAGGACGGTCATCTGCGGCGCGGTCAGGGTGAGCAGGCTGGCCCGGTCGAGCAGCTGGTACTCGGCCGGCAGGTCACCGCCCTTGCCCAGGTAGTTGCGGAACCCGTCCGACTTCGGCTCCAGCAGCGCGAACTGCTCGATGTCGGTCTGCTCCTGCGAGGCGTCCGTGCGTCCGGGCGCGAAGGGCACGACGACGTCATGGCCGGCGTCCTTCGCGGCCTTCTCGACTCCGGCGCACCCGGCCAGGACGATCAGATCCGCCAAGGAGATCCGCTTCGCACCGCTCTGCGCGTCGTTGAACGACGTCTGGATTCCCTCCAGCGTGCGCAGCACCGTGGCCAGGCCGGCGGGGTCGTTGACCTCCCAGCCCGCCTGCGGCTGCAACCGGATGCGGGCCCCGTTGGCGCCGCCGCGCTTGTCCGTGCCGCGGAACGAGGACGCCGAGGCCCAGGCGGTGCCGACGAGTTGCGGCACGGTCAGGCCGGAGTCGAGCACCTGCTGCTTGAGCGAGGCCACGTCGGCGTCGTCGACCAGCTCGTGGTCCACCGCCGGCACCGGGTCCTGCCAGATGAGCTCCTCGGACGGCACCTCCGGCCCGAGGTAGCGGGCAATCGGCCCCATGTCGCGGTGCGTCAGCTTGAACCAGGCCCGGGCGAACGCGTCGGCGAACTCGTCCGGGTGCTCCAGGAACCGCTTCGAGATCGGCCCGTAGATCGGGTCGAGCCGCAGCGACAGGTCGGTGACGAGCATCGTCGGCGACCGGGACAGCGAGCCGTCCTCGGGGTCGGGGATGGTGTTCGCACCCGCCCCGTCCTTCGGCTGGTACTGGTAGGCGCCGGCCGGGCTCTTGGTCAGCTCCCACTCATAGCCGAAGAGGATCTCGAAGAACGAGTTGTCCCATTTCGTGGGCGTGTTCGTCCAGGTGACCTCGAGGCCGCTGCCGATCGCGTCACGGCCCTTGCCGCTGCCGTAGGAGCCCTTCCAGCCGAGTCCCTGCTCCTCGAGCGGAGCCGACTCGGGCTCCGGCCCGACGTACTTCTCGGGGTCGGCCGCACCGTGTGTCTTGCCGAAGGTGTGCCCGCCGGCGATCAGGGCCACCGTCTCCTCGTCGTTCATGGCCATCCGGGCGAACGTCTCGCGGATGTCGATCGCGGCGGCCAGCGGGTCCGGGTTGCCGTTGGGCCCCTCGGGGTTGACGTAGATCAGCCCCATCTGCGTCGCGCCGTAGGGCTTGGCGAGCTGGCGCTCACCGGAGTAGCGCTCGTCGCCGAGCCACTCACGCTCCGGTCCCCAGTAGACGTTCTCGTCGCCCTCCCACTCGTCCTCGCGGCCACCGCCGAAGCCGAACGTCTGGAAGCCCATGGACTCGAGGGCGACGTTGCCGGCCAGCACCATGAGGTCGCCCCAGGACAGGCTGCGGCCGTACTTCTTCTTGACCGGCCAGAGCACCCGGCGGGCACGGTCGAGCAGCACGTTGTCCGGCCAGCTGTTCAGCGGCGCGAACCGCTGCTGCCCGGAGCCGGCGCCCCCGCGGCCGTCCTCGATCCGATAGGTCCCAGCCGCGTGCCAGGCCATCCGGATGATGAGCGGCCCGTAGTGGCCGAAGTCGGCCGGCCAGAAGTCCTGCGAGGTGGTGAGCACCTCCTCGATGTCGCGCTTGACCGCCGGCAGGTCGAGGCTGTTGAACGCCTCCGCGTAGTCGAACTCCTCCCCCAGCGGATTGGCCAGCGGGGAGCCGGCCGACAGCATCTTGACGTTCAGCCGGTTCGGCCACCAACCCTGGTTCCCACCACCCTCCGTCGGGTGCGGGGCCCGGCCGTGCACCACGGGGCACTGCTGCTCGGACTCGTTGACTTCGCCGATGACGGCATCTGGGTTGTCGGACATGGGATTTCCTTCCCGGTCTTGCGGTCGAGGGCCCGGGGCGACTGACGGGTCGGGCGCGTTCGAGTCACCCCTGCGTCCGGTCCTTCCGGTGGGTGCCGGACGTCCAACGTCACAGGGCCCAGTTTTGTCCCTGTTCTGGAATGAGTCAATGTATGACGGGTCCCCGACTCGCCGACGGACCGCACCCTGCCGGAGCAGGTTCGGGGTTACCGTGTGCCGGGGTTCACCACACGGAGAAAGGTCATCGATGGTCCAGGTAGACGCACGCAAGGTGGTCGCCGAGCTGATCGGCACGGCGTGCCTGGTCTTCTTCGGCGCGGGGACGGCGACCCTGTGTTTCGGCTTCGGTGCGACCGGTTCGGTCGCGGCGGCGGGGGTGGTCGCCACGGCCCTCGCCTTCGGCCTCGTGCTGCTCGTGCTCTGCTACTCGCTGGGGCCGATCTCGGGGTGCCACGTCAACCCGGCCGTGACGATGGGCTTCCTCACCTCCGGCCGGATCCCCGTGGCGGAAGCGGTCGCCTACTGGATCGCCCAGGTGGTGGGCGGCATCATCGGCGCCCTGGTGATGTGGGGCATGTTCAGCGGCGCCGAGGACTACTCCACGGACAAGGTGGGTCTCGGCGCCGACGGCTTCGGCAGTGCCTCGATGGTCGGGCTGAACGCCGGCGGAGCGTTCCTGGCCGAGGCGGTGCTCACCTTCCTGTTCGTGTTCGTCGTGCTGGCGGTGACCCGCAAGGCGGCCTGGCCGCAGCTCGGCGGGGTCGCGATCGGCCTGGCGCTGACCACGGTGCACCTGATCGGCATCCCGCTCACCGGCACCTCGGTGAACCCCGCACGCAGCATCGGTCCCGCCCTGTTCGTCGGCGGAGACGCGTTGACCCAGCTGTGGCTGTTCATCATCGCGCCGCTGGTCGGTGGCGTGGTCGCCGCCCTCGCCTCGCGCTACTTCTTCGGCACCGAGGCCCTGGC
>CAYRLV010000217.1:0-6686 GCA_964425155.1 uncultured Ornithinicoccus sp.
CCACGCCGAGCCGCGCGCGGATGCGTGGGCCGTCGGTCGCCGGGTCGAGGCCGAACATCCGCAGCTCGCCGCCGGTGGCCGGTGACACGCAGCCGACCATCCGCATGGTCGAGGTCTTGCCCGCGCCGTTGGGCCCCAGGAAGCCGAACGCCTCGCCCCGCTGCACGGCGAAGTCGATGCCCCGCACGGCCTGGAAGTCGCCGAACGCCTTGGTCAGCCCGGAGGCGTGGATCAAGGGTTCGTCAGGGGTCACGCCGTGAGGATACGTCGTGCCCCGGACACGGGCGCCAACGGTGATCTCGTCGCCGCGGACCGCTGCCGTCCTGGTCAGTCAGTCCTGGCGGGCGGGACGACGGTCCCGGCCGAGCCGGCGCTCGGGCGGCACGTCGAGGTCGTCGCAGAGGGCGAGCCAGACGGTGCGCGGCTTGACCCCGGCCTCGAGTGCCTCGTCGGCGGTGCGGTCGCCCAGCGCGTGCAGCGCGTGCCCGCTCGCCAGCGAGCGCGCGTAGGAGGCACCGAACTCGTCCGCCATCAATCGCCTGAAGTCACTCATCCGCACGCGACGAGTCTCGCACGCCGCGGGGCCCCCACCAACCCGAGTTGTTGCGGCGTGAGCGGGCCGTCGAGGGCCGTTCTCGCCGCAACAAGGTGAGGGGTCAGAGCCAGGAGACGTGCGGGGCGAGGTAGAGGTAGCCCACGAACGCGCACGCGTCGAGCAGGAAGTGCGCCACCACCAGCGGCACCACCCGCCTGGTCCGCTGGAACCACCAGCCGAAGATCAGCCCCATGACGAGGTTGCCGAAGAAGCCGCCGAGCCCCTGGTAGAGGTGGTAGCTGCCCCGCAGCAGCGCGCTCGCGGCGAGTGCTCTGCCGGGCGACCACTCCAGCTGTCGCAACCGGGTGAGCAGGTAGCCGACGACCACGATCTCCTCGAGGAAGCCGTTCTGGAACGCGGACAGCAGGAGCACCGGCACGCGGTACCAGACGTCGGGGAAGTTCACCACCTGCAGGCTGGCGCTCACCCCGGCGAGGTTGGCCAGCCACACCAGCGCCAGCCCGGGGATGCCGATCAGCGCCGCGAAGCCCGCCCCGGTCGCCAGGTCGCTCCCCCGCCGCCACCGGTCGACGCCGATGCCCAGCCCCCGTCCCGCCGGGTCCCGGGCGAGCAGCGCGAGCGCGAGCAGCGCCGGCATGACCCCGGCGGCGATCCGGGCGAGGTCGTCGAGGATGTCCAGCCACATCGACGCGGTCTGCCGCGCGGACACGACCGTGGCCGTCGTCTGGGAGATCCCGCCCTCGACGGTCAGCTCGGCGCGCAGGAAGGTCAGCAGCGCGTAGATCCCCGACATCCCGAGCGAGACGCCCAGGACGGCGAGGACCTCGCGCCCGCGCTTCGGTGAGGGAAGCGCGTCGTCGCCTGCGGAGGTCACGGCCCCAGTCTGGGGGATGCCTCATCACCCCACCACGCCGGTATGCGGGGCCGGCACCCCGCCGACGCGACTCACCCCGGTCGGTGGGCACCCCTCATACCAGTCCTCGGGGTGGGACGTTGTGGTTGCGGTGGAACACGTTGTCCGGGTCGTAGGCCCGCTTGACCGAGGCGAGCCGCGCATACGTCTTCGGTGGGAAGACCTCGGCGACGTCGGCCGGCGTGGCCGAGCTGAGGAACCCGGCATACGCACCGGTGCCGTGGGCGGCGATCGGCGACCAGCGCGCGAGCATCGCATCGACGTCCCCGGGAGCCGGCTCGGGTGGCAGGAACATGCCTGCGACCACCATCACCTCGGCGTCGCGGTGGGCGAACGCCGTGGCGTCCGGCGCAACTCGGGCCATCGCCCCGCCGAGGCCACGCAGCGCGAACATCATCCCGCCGCGAGCGACCTCGCGGCTGATGCGGGTGAGGAGCTCGTCGTCGAGGTGCGGGACCATCGCGTTGCGGAAGGCGAACCCGGCGCCCATCGGTGCGGCGTCCTCGAGCACGTCGGCGTACGGCACCAGCCGGACGCCGTCGGAGACGACGCGCGCGAGTTGCCGGAACGGCGCGAGGATCTCGGTGGCCGCAGCCTCGTCGGCGTCGGCCAGGCAGACCAGCAGCATGGTCCGGGGCGGCTGACCGCCCATCGCGGGCACCATCGCCAGCGTGGTGGTGAGCTCGTCCGGCGCCTCGCGCATCAGGTTGCGCCAGCCCCGGGCCAGCCCGGCGGGATCCTCGCTCGCGAAGGCGATCACGCCGAAGTGCACGCTGCCGACCGGCGTCGCGCGCAGCTCGAGGTTGACCACGATGCCGACGTTGCCGCCGCCACCGCGCAGGGCCCAGAACAGCTCCGGGTGCGAGTCGGCACTCGCCCGCAGCCGCTCGCCCTCCGCGGTGACGACCGTGGCCGCGACGATGTGGTCGACGGTCAGGCCGTCCCGTCGCACCAGCCAGCCGACGCCACCACCGAGCGCGAGTCCCCCGACTCCCACGTCGTTGGTGTCCCCGGCGGTGATGCCCAGGCCGTGCGGCTGCAGCGCTGCTGCCACCTGGCCCCAGGTGGCACCGGTGCCGACCCGCACCAGCCCGTCGAGCGGATCCACCAGCTCGACGTGGTCGATGTGCGCGAGGTCGATGACCAGGCCCTCGTCGTGGGTGCCGAACCCCGCGCCGCTGTGCCCGCCGGAGCGCACCGAGAGGGTGAGCCCTTCCCGCCGGGCGTAGCGGACCGCGGCCGCGACCTCGCAGGCGTCCCGGGGGCGCACCACCAGGTCGGGCTTGCCGCGGGCGAAGAAGGTCGCCGCGGCCTCGTCGTAGCCGGCCTGGCCGGGCCGCACGGCTTCCAGGTCGAGGCCGGTCACGGTGTCGTGCAGGGTGTCGTGGAGCGTCTCGTGGATGGTCATGGTCGTTCTCCTTCTTGGTCTTTGGGGTCGGGCCCCCGGGTCGTGGTGGGTGCGGGAGTGGCGCGGTTCTGGGTTCCGGGCCACGGTCAGGCCCGGCGGTAGGCACGCATGGTGAGCGGGCCGAAGACGGCCAGGATCACGGCCGAGGCCACGAGGACCCAGGCGACGTCACCGAACGTCGCGGTGCCCTGCATCAGGCCCCGCTCGGCGGTGACCAGCAGGCTGACCGGGTTGACGTCGACGAAGGCCCGCAGCCAGCCGGGCATGGTGGCCGGGTCGACGAAGACGTTGCTCGCGAAGGTGAGCGGGAACTGGACCACGAAGCTGGTGATCGACACCGCCTGCGGCGAACGCATCAGCAGGCCGATCAGCGCCCAGGGCCAGGAGATCGCGAAGGCGAAGACCACGGCCAGCCCGACGCCGAGCAGCACCCCGATCGCCCCGCCGGCGGGCCGGAATCCCATGACCAGACCCATCCCGATGACCAGGCCGGAGGCCAGCAGGTAGCGGCAGATGTCGCCGAGCAGACCGCCGACCACGAGAGCCGGCTGCCAGATGGGCAGCGACCTGAACCGGTCGAGCACGCCGCGGGAGCGGTCGGTGTTGAGCGAGATGCCGCTGGTGACGGTCAGCAGCAACACCGTCATCACCAGCGTCCCCGGCAGCAGGAACTGCAGGTACGCCCCGGTCGACCCCGACAGCGCTCCCCCGAACAGGTAGGTGAACAGCAGGGTGAACAGCACCGGGATCAAGATCGCGTCCGCGGCCTGCTCGGGGACGTGCCGCAGCTTGAGCAGCGAGCGCCCGGCAAGGGCCACGACCGCAGCCGCGGGTGTCGTCCTGGCGGGAGTGGGCAGCCGATCCTCCTGTGTAAGCGAATCCAGTTCAGCGCCAGTGGATCTCGTCGTGACTTGGCTCATGCTGCTGCACCGCCCGGCGCCTCGGTCGACTCTCCGGTCAACGCCAGGAACACCTCGTCGAGGCTCGGGCGCGCCAGGGAGTAGGCGGCGACCTCGATCCCCGCCCGGTCGAGCGCGGACAGGGCCTTCTCGGCCGTATGCCGTGCCTCCCCGGATCCCGCGGCCGCGCCGCCGAGGCGGACGGTCAGCGACGCCTGGTCGCCCGGCTGCACCGCCTCCGTGCCGACGGCCGCCGCCACCGCCCGGACCGCGTCCGAGCGGCGGTCGGCGTCGGCGAGCCGGAGGTGGAAGACGTGGGCCCCGACGGATCGGGCGAGTTCCTCGGGGGTGCCGTCGGCGACGATGCGGCCGTCCTTGATGACACCGACGCGGTCGGCGAGCTGATCGGCCTCGTCGAGGTACTGGGTCGTGAGCACGACGGTCGTGCCCTGGCGCACCAGGGTCCGCACGGTGTCCCAGACCTGCCGGCGGCTGTGCGGGTCCAGACCGGTCGTGGGCTCGTCGAGGAAGAGCAGCGCCGGCCGGCGCACCAGGCTCGCCGCGATGTCGAGCCTGCGGCGCATCCCGCCCGAGTAGGTGCGCACCGCGCGTCCGGCTGCGGCGCTGAGGTCGAAGGCGTCCAGCAGCTCTGCCGCCCGCTGGGGTGCGGACCGCCCCCGGTGGCCGAGCAGCCGCGCCTGCAGCGTCAGGTTCTCCCGGCCGGTGAGGTCCTCGTCGACCGAGGCGAACTGCCCGGTCAGGCTGACCAGGCCGCGGACCTCGTCGGCCTGGTCGACCACGTCCCGGCCGAAGACCGAGGCCCGGCCGGAGTCGGGGCGCACGAGGGTCGACAGGATCCGGATCGTCGTGGTCTTCCCGGCCCCGTTGGGTCCGAGGAACCCGTAGACGACTCCTTGCGGCACGGTGACGTCGACGTGCCGGATCGCCGGCGTGGCGCCGTAGCTCTTGCTGAGGCCGACGGCCTCGATGGCATGAATGTCGTGGTGTGACACGGCTGGTCGCTCCTCGCTCAGGACGTTTCCGATGTCCACCAGCCTTCCCGGACAAGGCGATCGGGTCGTCCCCCGGCGGAAGGAACCTTGCGGGACGTCCCGGACACGAGGTGAGCACCCCGCATACTGCGAGGGGACGACGCTCGATGTACTCCCTGCGCAGGCTGCCGCGAGCGGCCGCGCGGACCTACAGTGCAGGGGTGCGCACCGTTTCGGGACTGACCAGGATCTACGCCGCCGGCTGGCTGGTGTCCGGACTCATCACCGTGGCCGCCTTCCGCCAGTGGCACGGCCGGCTGGAGGAGGCCGAGGAGCGCGCCGCCGAGATCGAGCGCACCCGCGACCAGGCCGCGTTGCGCCGCGCCGCCGAGGAGCGGCTGCGGATCGCCCGCGAGCTGCACGACTCGCTCACCCACAGCATCTCGGTGATCAAGGTGCAGGCCGGGGTGGCGACGCACCTGGCGCGCAAGCGCGGTGAGCCGGTCCCCGACGCCCTCGCCGCGATCGAGGAGGCCGCCGCGGACGCGAGTCGCGAGCTGCGCCAAGCCCTCACGGTGCTGCGGCGCGACGACGGAGTCGCCGGGCAGGGGCTCGCCGACCTGCCGGGGTTGCTCGACCGCACGCGTTCCGCGGGCATCCGGGTCACCCACCGGAGCCACGGCCTGGCCCGGCCGCTGCCGCCGGAGGTCGACCTGGCCGCCTACCGCATCGTGCAGGAGGCGCTGACCAACGTCGCTCGGCACGCCGGACCGAACGCGACGGCCTCGGTGTCGGTGACCTTCGGCGACGCGGTGCTGACCCTGCAGGTCGACGACGACGGCGAGTCGCCCGCCAGCGACGGCTCCACGCCCGGGCTGGGACTGATCGGTATGCGGGAACGCGCCACGGGCCTCGGCGGTCGCCTCACTGCCGGGTCCCGGGAGGGCGGCGGGTTCCGGGTGCGGGCCGAGCTGCCGCTCGAAAGCCTCGAGAGCACAGCATGATCCGAGTGCTGCTGGCCGACGACCAGGCCCTCATCCGCACCGGCCTGCGGGCCCTGCTCGAGGCCGAGGACGACCTCACCGTGGTCGGTGAGGCCGGGGACGGGGCGGAGGCGGTGGCGCTCGCCGCCAAGCACGTGCCCGACATCGTGCTGATGGACGTGCAGATGCCCGTGCTCGACGGCATCGCCGCCACCCGGCGGATCGCCGCGGACGCCGACCTCGCGGAGACGCGGGTGGTCATCCTCACGAACTACGGCCTCGACGACTACGTGTTCACCGCGCTGCGGGCGGGGGCGAGCGGGTTCCTGGTCAAGGACGCCGACCCCGAGGACGTGCTGCAGGCGCTGCGCGTGGTGGCCGAGGGGGCGGCACTGCTGTCCCCCGCCGTGACCCGCACGCTGATCAGCGAGTTCGTCGCCCGGCCGGCCGCCGCCGTGTCCACCACCGCGCTCGAGCACCTGACCCCGCGGGAGCGCGAGGTCGTCGCGCTGGTCGGGCAGGGGCTGTCCAACGACGAGATC
Organism: uncultured Ornithinicoccus sp.; assembly: GCA_964425155.1. Taxonomy (GTDB): domain Bacteria; phylum Actinomycetota; class Actinomycetes; order Actinomycetales; family Dermatophilaceae; genus Segeticoccus. The sequence goes on from CAYRLV010000217.1 coordinate 6,294, forward strand.
GCCGAGCGGATGGTCATCAGCCCGACGACCGCCAAGACGCACGTGAGCCGGGCGATGACCAAGGTGCACGCGCGCGACCGGGCGCAGCTGGTGGTGTTCGCCTACGAGACCGGGTTGGTCCTCGCCCGGGGCGACGGCAGTCCCGCGCCCTGACGGCCCGGCGCTCTCTCGGCCACGCTGACCTCAGCCGGCCGCGCCCACCTCAGCCGACCGAACACACCGAAGTCGACCGGGCACACCACCCTCGGCCGAGCACACCGAACTCGGCCACGCTGACCTCAGCCGGCCAGCCACACCGAACTCGGCCGAGCACAGGAAAGTCGGGGGGGGGGGGCGGCGGGGCGGGGGGGGGGGGGGCGGGGGGGGGGGGGGGGGGGGGGGGGGGGGGGGGGG
>CAYRLV010000218.1:0-2301 GCA_964425155.1 uncultured Ornithinicoccus sp.
CGGGACGGCAGCCGGGCCGCGGCGTCGTCGGCGAGCGCGTCGAACCGGATCCGCTGCTTGCGCCGCATCTTGTCCAGGAAGACGTTCGTGGTGATCCGGTGCAACCAGCCCTCGAAGGTGCCCGGGCGGTAGGAGTGCAGCGAGCGGAACACCCGGATGAAGACGTCGTGAGTGAGGTCCTCGGCGTCGTGCTGGTTGCCGGTCAGGCGGTAGGCGAGCCGGTAGACCCGTGCGGAGTGCTGGCTGACGACCTCGTCCCAGGTCGGGGGGACCCAGGTGGTCTCCTGCTGTTCGGCGGTGTCCATGCGCTGCTCGACTTCCTGCGTGGGTGTGCGCGTCGGTGGTCCGGCGCCACGTGTCATCGGTATGACGTCGTGGTGCCCCCCATGGTTGTCGGTCAACCTGAGTGTTTCCTGTGCCTCCTGCCGCTGACCGTCGCCGATAGGGTGTCACGCATGAGCGCGCAGAAGCCGGCCACCTGGGCCTACGCGGAGGAGTTCGTCGCCGAGACCGAGGTCATCGAGCAGGCTCGGTTGCGCGGCGAGGAGCTGGGCTGCACGCCGGTGCTGCCGGGCGTGGGCGCCGCGCTGCGACTGCTGGCCGCCACGGCCGGCGCGAAGGCGGTCGTCGAGGTCGGCACCGGCGCCGGCTCCTCCGGCCTGTGGTTGATGGCCGGGATGCCCCCGGACGGCATCCTCACCACGATCGACGTGGACCCGGAGCACCAGCGGGCTGCGAGGCAGGCCTACGCCGCGGCCGGCATCCCGACCCAGCGCACCCGGGTCATCGCCGGCCCCGCCCTCGAGGTCCTGCCCCGGCTCACCGACGGCGCCTACGACCTCGTGCTGATCGACGGCGACAAGACCGAGTACCCCGCCTACGTCGAGCAGGCCCTGCGGCTGCTGCGCTCGGGCGGCGTGCTGGCGATGGACAACATGCTCTGGCACGACAAGGTGGCCGACCCGGCGGCACGGGACGAGACCACGACGATCCTGCGCGACCTGGGCAAGCAGTTGCGCGACGACGAGGGCCTCGTCCCGGCGCTGCTGCCCACCGGCGACGGGCTGTTCGTCGCGGTCAAGCGCTGACCGGCGACGCTCCCGTCGAGACCCCCAGCGACACAGCAGGGCCCCGACCGCGTGGTCGGGGCCCTGGGTGCGTGGTTGGGGCTCAGTCGTCAGCCGAGGCAACCCTTGATGGCGTCACCGAGCGCCTGCGCCTCGTCGGCGTTCATCTCGACGACCAGCCGGCCACCGCCCTCGAGGGGCATCCGCAGCACGATGCCGCGCCCCTCCTTGGTGACCTCGAGTGGACCGTCTCCAGTCCTCGGCTTCATCGCCGCCATCGGCTTCCCCTTCCGTCGCGTGGATGTCGGAGCGTGCGCACCTCCACGCCACCTGTTTGTTGATCGGCGCGCCGCAACTTGGCACCCATTATCGCGCCTCCCTCCCCCGGGAGGAAATCCGGATCGGCCAGACTGACCCCGTGCACGCACGAGCCGCAGTCTTCGACCTGTATGGCGACCACCTGCAAGATCGCGGCGGATGGGCCCCCGTCTCGAGCCTGATCCGCCTGCTCGGCGCGGTGCAGATCGCCTCGCCCGCGGTGCGCACCGCGGTCTCCCGGCTGGTCCGCGAGGGCTGGCTCGAGCGGGTCGTGCGGGACGGGCAGCGCGGGTATGCGGCGACGCCGCGTGCGCGGGACCGGTTGGCCGAGGCCTGGCGGCGGATCTACCGCGCGGACCAGTCGCCCTGGGACGGTCGCTGGCACGTCGTCGTGGTGCCGCGCAGCCCGGACCGGGCCGCCCGCGCCCGGGTGGCGGCGGGCCTGGGCTACCTCGGCTACGCCCAGCTCGCGCGCGACACGTGGGTGGCTCCGCACGTGAGCCCGGAGCTGGACCAGGTGCTGCGCTCCGAGGGCCTCGAGGGCCGCACGTTCCGGGCCGACTACGGCGACGGCGGACGGGACGGCCACGACGGGCACGAGCTGGCGGCGCAGCTGTGGGATCTGGACACCCTGGCCGCCGACTACCGCGGCTTCCTCCACCAGACGCAGCAGCTGCGGGAGCGCCTGCCGGACGACCCCGATCCCGAGCTGGCCTTCGCCACCCGCACCCAGCTGGTGCACGAGTGGCGCAAGTTCCTGTTCCGCGACCCGGGGCTGCCGGCGGAGGTGCTGCCGGACGAGTGGCCCGGACTCGCATCGGCCGCCCTGTTCGACGAGACGGCGCACGCGCTGCTTCCGGCCGCCCGGGTCTTCGTCGACCAGTGCCTGGCCGGTGCCCCCGACGAACCGGACGAA
>CAYRLV010000218.1:2401-6666 GCA_964425155.1 uncultured Ornithinicoccus sp.
GACGAACCCGACGGGTCCTGAGCTCGCGGCCACCACGGTGGGGCCCCGCGGACGCGCGCGGATAGCCTGCAGGCACACCCGAGTCCCCGAGGAGTCCTGATGGCCGAGCAGCCGCCCCCGAGCACGAGCACGGACGACCAGCCCGTGGTGGTGACGCGCGACGGTGGGGTCGCCACGGTGACCCTGCACCGCCCGGACGCCATGAACGCGCTGAGCACGCCGACCAAGGAGGCGCTGCTGGCCGCGCTGCAGGACGTGGCCGCCGACGTCGAGGTCCGGTGCGTCGTGCTCACCGGCAGCGGCAGGGCCTTCTGCGTCGGTCAGGACCTGCGCGAGCACATCGAGCTGCAACAGCGGCGCGACCCCTCGCTCTGGGAGACGGTCCCCCGGCACTACAACCCGATCGTCGAGCTGCTCGCCACGATGGACAAGCCGGTCATCGCGGCCGTCAACGGCGTCGCCGCCGGGGCAGGTGCCGCGTTCGCCTTCGCCTGCGACCTGCGGGTCCTCGCCGAGCCGGCCGGGTTCAACCTCGCCTTCGCGGGCATCGCCCTGTCCTGTGACTCGGGATCCTCCTGGGCCCTCCCCCGCCTGGTCGGCACCGCCAAGGCCAAGGAACTGCTCCTGCTGCCCCGCACCGTCGGCTCCGCCGAGGCGCTCGAGCTCGGGCTGGCCACCAAGGTCGTCCCCGCGGACGAGCTCGAGTCCACCGTCGCCGAGCTCGCCGGCACCCTCGCCGCCGGGCCGACCCTCGCCTACGGCGCGATCCGACGCGCGGTGGCCTTCTCGGCCGGCCACCCGCTCTCCGAGTCGCTGGCACACGAGGCGGAGCTGATGGCCGCCACCGGCGACACCGCCGACCACCACGCCGCGGTGCAGGCCTTCCTGGCGAAGGAGAAGCCGACCTTCACCGGCCGCTGAGGCCCGGGCCGGCACCCCCGTCACGGGGGGTTGTCGGCCGGCGGCACGAACCGCCACAGTTCCCAGATCCACCAGATCTGCCAGGCCAGCCCGAGCAGCACCAGGATCACGGTGCGGAGGGTCACGTGCCGGTTCTCCTGCTGGGCAGCGCTCCGGTCACGCACCCAGCCGCCCCCGATGAGCACCACGGTCAGCGGGAACAGCTCGAGCAGGTAGCGGTACACGCTGGTCCAGGGGTCGAGCACGGCCGCGAGGTAGAGGACGTAACCCAGGCACCAGGTCCGCAGCAACGGGCCGAGCGCTCGCGCCCACGGCCCGGCCACCACGACCACGAAGAGCACCGCGATGAGCGCCAGGCCGATCGGGCCGGCCGAGCCGAACAGGTAGTGCCCGATCCCGACCCACGGCTTGAACGGCACCACCTCGCCGGTGTGCCGCCAGGTCGCCATGGTGTCGGTGTAGCCCGAGGGCGACCCGGTCCCCCACCACACGAGGGCCGGCCACATCAGCCCGGCCAGGCCGCAGGACACCAGGGTGGCGAGCATCGAGCCCCAGTCGCCGCGACGCAGCGGGTCACGGTCTCTTCGTCGCCACCGCAGCCAGACCGCGACGAGGGCCACCAGGCCGAGCGGTAGCGCGATCGGCCGGGCCAACCCCGTGCACAGGGCCAGCAGGGAGGCGATCAGCCAGCGCTCGCGGGACAGGGCCAGCAGGAACCCGCACAGCAGCAGGATGGCGAGCGACTCGGTGTAGGCGACCTGCAGCGACGGCGAGGGGGGCGACGCGGCATACACGCACACCGCCGCGAAGGCGACCTTCGGCCCGACCCGGTCCCGCAGCAGCACCGCCATCACCGCCGCGCCGACCGTCCCCAGCACGAGCGCCACCGTGGACCCGACGACCGGGAAGCTCAGCCCGGTGAGGTCCATCAGGCCGCGGGACAGGAGCGGGAACAGCGGATAGAACGCCCACGGGTTCTGCTGCAGGTTCCCGTCGGCGTCCGTCGGTAGCGTGGACGGGTAGCCGTGCTCGGCGATGGTGCGGTACCACGAGCCGTCCCAGAGCACGGTCATCGAGAAGTAGTCGGGGTGCGGCCCGGTCCACGGCACCGGTTCCTGGTAGCGCGCGACGATCACCAGCACCACCGCGGTGAACAGCCGGAACGCGAGGTAGGCGAGCACCACCCAGACGACGAAGCGCTGCCGCAGCGCGACGCCCGCCCGCTGCGCGAGCTCGCGCGCGGGCGTGGTCCGGGCCTCCACCGTCTCGCTCACGGCCCGGTGCGCACCATCGCCGTCACGGCCCGCCCGAAGGCGACGGCGCCCACGCGGTCGGTCACCGGCGCGAGCAGCCGGCCCAGCGCCACGGGTTGCAGGATGATCTGCTCCCACCACACGAGCACCGTGCCGGCCGGCACCGGACGCACCTCCACCCGCGCCGAGCCGGCGAGCACCCGGCCGGTCTTGCGCACCGCGAAGAAGCCGGGGCGACCGCCCACGGGCGGGCACCACTCGGTCAGGGTCATCGGGTCCCGGAACCGCGCCCCGCCCACCCCGGTGATCCCGGTGAAGCTCCAGCCGACCTCGGGCGGTCCGTCGTCGGTCTCCACCGTGGTGAGTGGCAGCCAGCGGGAGTAGTCGCCGAACGAGGTGACCACGCGCCATACCTCACTGGGGTCGGCCGGGACGAGCCGGCGGACCTCGAAGCCAGCCATCGACGCCGTCAGTCCTCTCCGGCGCCCGGGTCACGGCCGCTCGCCGCCTCCGCGCCGTCGGAGTCGTCCATGACGTCGGGCTCGTCGGTCGCGTCACTCCCGGACCGGTCCACCGTGGCACGCCGGGCGTCCCCCACCTCGTCCGAGGGCACGACCGACACCCGCGCCGGTCGCAGCTCGGCGAGCTGTCGGTCGCGGTCCTGCAGCTCCTCGCCCAACCGCTCGAGCACCGCGTCCACCTGGTCCATGCGGTAGCCGCGCAGGCCCACGTCGAAGCGCAGCTCCTGCAGGTCCTCGGGGTGCAGCGTCTCCTCCGGCAGCGCCTCGTGCCGGTGCGACGACGCCGCGTCGGACCAGCCGGTCGGGATGCCGCCCAGCACCGCCGCAGCGGTCAGCCCCACGAGCACGACCACGACGACGACCTCCAGAACGATCACGAGATGATCGTGCCATGCCCCGTCCGACGACTCACGCCCGCGACCTGGTCCTGCGCGGCCACCGCTTCGCGCCGGGGCAGACCGCCCTGCTCGCGATCATCAACCGGACTCCCGACTCGTTCTACGACCGCGGGGCCTTCGTCGACGACGACGCCGCGCTGGCCGCGGTGCGCCGGGCCGTGGCCGAGGGGGCGGACGCCATCGACGTCGGCGGGGTCAAGGCCGGCCCCGGCGCGGAGGTGGACGCCGCGGAGGAGCAGCGCCGGGTGGTGCCCTTCGTGGCCGCCGTGCGCGCGGAGCACCCCGACCTGATCATCAGCGTGGACACCTGGCGGGCCGTGGTGGCGGACGCCGCCTGCGCCGCCGGTGCCGACGTGGTCAACGACGCCTGGGCCGGGCACGACCCGGAGGTCCTCGCGGCCGCCGCCGCGCACGGGGCCGGCTACGTCTGCGCGCACACCGGCGGTCACCCGCCACGCACCGACCCGCACCGGGTCCGGTATGACGATGTGCTGGCCGACGTGCGCGAGCGCACCACGGCGCTCGCGCAGGCCGCCGTCGACGCGGGGGTCCCGGAGCACGGGGTGCTGATCGACGCGGCCCAGGACTTCGGCAAGAACACCTACCACTCGCTCCGGGTGACCGGCGGCGTCGCCGAGCTGGTCGCCACCGGGTGGCCGGTGCTGCTCGCGGTGTCCAACAAGAAGTTCATCGCGGAGGCGCTGGGGCTGGACGGGCCCAAGACCGAGCGGGTCACCGGGACGCTGGCGACCACCGCGGTGGCCGCGTGGGAGGGGGTGCGGATGGTGCGGGCGCACGACGTCCGAGCCACCCGGCAGGTGCTCGACATGGTCGCTGCGCTGCGGACCGGGACGCCCGCGCTGGCCCGGCGCGCGCTGGCCTGAGCCGCGTCGCGGCCCTCACTCGGGGCGGCGGGGTGGTTCGGCCTCGCCGGCCTCGACGATGATCCGGACCGCCTCGGCGACGTCGTCGGTCAGGTGGAACAGGTCCACGTCGCGCGGGCTGATCGTCCCGTGGGCGAGCGCGGTGTCGCGCAACCACGCCAGCAGGCCGGTCCAGTAGTCCGTGCCCACGAGCACGAGCGGGAAGTTGGTGACCTTGCGGGTCTGCACCAGGGTGACCGCCTCGAACAGCTCGTCGAGCGTGCCGAACCCGCCGGGCAGCACGATGAA
>CAYRLV010000219.1:0-6593 GCA_964425155.1 uncultured Ornithinicoccus sp.
TGCCGTGCCGGCCACCCCGCGATGCCGTGCCGGCCACCCCGCGATGCCGTGCCGGTCGCCCCGGTATGCCGTGCCGGTCACCCGCCGCGCCCCCGCACCCCACCCGTTGGCCCCCTCCCCCGTTGGGAATGGTTGTTGGATGTGAGGCGGGTTCCCCGCGCGTGATCCAACAACCATTCCCAACGGCCAGCGGCGGGCGGGAGTCAGGTCGTCTCCACCGGAGTCGGGCACTGAGGCGCGGCCTCGGCGTCACCCGCGGCCGCATCCGGCCCGGTCGTGCGCAGCCCGGTCTGCCGGACGAACAGCACCGCGACCGCGGCGAGCGCCACCACCACGATCGGCACGATCATGGTGGGCCGCATCGCGTCGGTGAAGCCCATGGCGAAGGTCTGCTGCACGGCGGTGTGCACTCGTTCGGCCACATCCGATGGCAGCCCGATCAGGTGGCTGCCGGCCTGCCCGGCCCCGACCTCGAGGCCGCCCGACCCCACCTGGGCCATGGCGTGCACGAACGGCTCACGGGCAGCATCGGGCAGCCCGGCCACCGCGTCGGCGGCGTGCTGGGGCAGCGCGTCGGCCATCCGGTTCGCGAGGACGGCGCCGAGGACCGCGGTGGCCAGCACCGAACCGAACTCCTGCACCGTGTCGAGCACCCCGGCGGCCACGCCGGCGCGGGCCGGCTCCATCTTCGCCGTGGCCAGCCCGAACAGCGGGGTCCAGACGCAGCCGAGGCCCAGCCCGGCGACCACGAGTCCGGGCACGAAGGTCCACCGCGAGGAGTCCCACTGCGCGACCGCGACGATGAACGCCAGGCCGGCGGCGAAGAGCAGCAGCCCGGCGCACAGCACCCACTTGAGGTTGACCCGGCCCGAACCGGCGGCGCCACCGACCACGCCGGAGGTGACCATCATGGCGAACGACTGCGTGCCCATGACCAGGCCCGCGGCGATGGCGGACAGCCCGAGGACCGACTGGTAGTAGATCGTCATCGGCAAGAACACGCCCACCATGGCGAAGCCGAGGGCCAGCAGGACCAGCGTCATGATCGTGTAGGTCCGGTCCCGGAAGATGCTGAAGGGCACCAGGGGTTCGGCGCGCTGCATCCGGACCTGCTGCCAGCCGAAGAGCAGCAGGAACACCCCGCCGACCGCGATGACTCGGGGGATGGTCACCACGCCGGTCACCGTGCCCCAGTCGTAGCGCTCCCCCTCGATCAACCCGAAGACGACGCCGAGCAGACCCACGACGAGAAGGCCGACACCGACGAGGTCGAGCCGATGACGTTGTCCCGGGCGCACATCCGGCATGAAGCGCGCCGCCAGGACGAGCGTCAGCAAGCCGACCGGCAGGTTGAGGAAGAAGATCCACCGCCAGCCAAGGTCGGTCACGATGAGACCGCCCAGAGTCGGGCCGAGCAGCACGCCCAGGCCGGACATGATCCCGGTGGCCGCGAAGGCCGGTCCGCGCCGTTCCGTGGGCAGCACCGAGGTGATGAGCGGCAGGGCCTGCGGCGCGAGGATGGCCGCACCCAGACCCTGCACCGCTCGGAAGGCGATGAGTTGGCCTGGCGTCTGGGACAATCCGGAGGCGACGCTGGCCAGCGTGAAGACGCTCAGGCCGAGCAGGAACATCCGGCGCGGCCCGAGGATGTCGCCGAGCCGACCCGCGGTGATGAGCAGCACCGCATACACGAGGGAGTAGGCCGACCCGACCCACAGCACGGTCTCCAGGCTCGCGTGCAGGTCGGTGACCAGGTCGGGGATGGCGATGTTGACGATGGTGATGTCGAGCAGCGTCATGAACAGGCCGAGGCAGAAGACGCCGATGACCAGTCCGGGGCGGATCGGCCGGTCGCCCCGGACCGGGACGCCGGTGGCGGTGGTGCGCCTGCCCGGCGCGGCCGGCGCTGGTGACCCCGCGCCGGGTGGGGTGGAGTGCGTGGACATGCGAAACTCTCCTTGTGCCAGTGCTGTGGTGATGGGTGCGGGCTTCGCCCGTGGTCACCGCACATGTGGTGCGGCGTTCGTTCGCGGATGCCGGGTCGGTGGTGTGTTGCCGCACACCACCGACCCCTTCGCGTATGGGGTGTGGCTAGCTCATCCGGCACCCTCCCCACGCGTGGTCGGGAGCCCCTCGAGGTAGCCGCCCCCGGGTGCCGCACCGATCCGTGACTCGATCTCGGCCGCCCAGGCCCTGATCTTGGCCTCGTCCCACGTGAGCCGGCCCGCGTTCAGGTCCTCGAGCACCCCTGTCACCCAAGCCGACTCGGCCCGGAGCATCGCCAGGCGGTATTCGTCCTCGATCTGGAACAGCCGGGGCAGGCCGAGGTCGTCCAGCTGGGTCGCGCTCGCCTCGGCCGCGGCGATCTGTCGGCGCAGGGCCATCGCACGGCGGCTCAGCTGGGCCCGCGCGGCATCGGGCTCGAGCAGCGGCAGGAACGCGAGCGCCGCTGGGAACCGGGGAAACTCGTTCACCGGGTCGGCCAGCATGTCCTCGAGCCAGGTCGAGGCGGTGTCCCGTCCCTCCTCGGTGAGCTGGTAGACGGTGCGCTCCGGGCGCTTGCCCTCGCGCGCCGTCTCGACCGGCTCGATGAGCCCGGCGCGGGCCAGCCGCTCGACCGCGGGGTAGAGCGAGCCACGCTGGACCTTGACGACCTGGTCCTTGCCCCGCCACTGCATGACCCGCTGCATCTCGTAGGGGTGCATTGGCCGCTCGGCGAGCATGCCGAGCACCATCAGCCCCAATGAGGTCGCCCGTGGACTAGTCATGCAATGACTATCCACGATAAGACCAGTCGGCGTCAAGCGTCCTACCCGTGGCGAATGGTTGTGGGGGTCCGTGCGAGAAAACCGCCCGTGATCCAACAACCATTCGCAGCGGGTGAGGGCGGGGCGGAGAGCCTCGGGGCCGGGCCCGGTTCGTCGTCAAACACCTGTTCGAATTCTGCGCTACGCTGGCGGCATGTCCACCGCGTTGCAGGGATCGCTGCTCGACCAGGTCGACGAGATCGGGCTGCGGCCGCTCGGCCCCGCCGTGCGCCGCACGACGCTGAGCCGAGGCGCCTGGATCGACGTGCGGCCGGGCTTCGTCACCGGGTCGGACCTGCTCTTCGAGCGGCTGTCCCGCGACGTTCCCTGGCACGGCGAACGCCGCCAGATGTATGAACGCGTGGTCGACGTGCCACGCCTGCTCAGCTTCTTCGACGAGGACGACCCGCTCCCCGATCCCGTGCTGGACCAAGCACGTTCGGCCCTGAACGCGCACTACGCGCCCGAGCTGGGCGAGCCGTTCCGGACGGCCGGGCTCTGTCTCTACCGCGACGGCCGCGACAGCGTCGCGTGGCACGGCGACACGATCGGGCGGGGCCGCACCGAGGACACCATGGTGGCGATCGTCTCGGTGGGCACGCCGCGCGCCTTGCACCTGCGTCCGCGCGGCGGCGGCCACGCGATCCGGCAGGTCCTCGGCCACGGCGACCTGATCGTCATGGGTGGCTCGTGCCAGCGCACCTGGGAGCACGCCATACCGAAGACGTCGCGGCCGGTCGGGCCGCGCATCAGCATCCAGTTCCGCCCGCGCGGCGTGCGCTGACCCTCAGCGCGGGATCCCCCGCCGGGTCGCATCGCGGTCGGCCTTCGTCCGGGATGCTCGCTACCGTCGACCGTATGACGTCGCTCCCCTACCTGGACCATCTCGCCCGCGAGTCCGCTCGCTTCGCCGAGGCGGTCGCCGCGGCGCCGCGCGGGGCCACGGTGCCCAGCTGCCCGGACTGGGACGCGGACGACCTGCTCTGGCACCTGGGCGAGGTCCAGTGGTTCTGGTCGCAGGTGGCCGGCGGGCCGCTGACCGACGGAGACCAGGTGGAGGGGTTGCAGCACCCCGCCCGCCCCGAGACCCGCGCCGGCCTCGAGCGCTTCTTCGCCGCGTCGAGCCACGGGCTCCAGCGGGCGCTCGCCGAGCTGCTCCCGAGCACCCCGGCCTGGACCTGGAGCGAGGAGCAGACGGGCGGGTTCATCCGGCGCCGGCAGGCGCACGAGGCCCTCATCCACCGGCTCGACGCCGAGCTGACCGCAGGCATGCGCAGCCCGATGGACGCCGCCCTCAGCGCCGACGGAGTCGACGAGGTCCTGCGGGTGATGTTCGGCAGCCACCCCTCGTGGGGGCGGTTCGTGCCCGGCGACACCACGGTCCGGCTGCGCGCCGCCGACACCGGTGACACCTGGCTGGTGACGCTCGGTCGGTTCAGCGGTCACGACCCCGAGGCCGGCGAGGACGTCGACGAGGCCGACATCGGCATCGCGCCGCAGGACTCCGGCGAGCCGGCCGCGGCCACGCTCAGCGCGACCGCAGCCGACCTGGACTGCTTCCTGTGGCACCGACCACCCGTCGGGGAGGTCACCCGCGAGGGCGATCAGGGCGCGCTCGACGACTTCGAGCAGGTCGTGAGCGCCCCGCTCGATTGACACTCCCGTCATACTCGCCGTCCAAACACCCGCTCGGTGAGTGCACTCGGGCGTCCCGGCCCGAGTGCACTCACCGCAGCGGTGTCCGGACGGAGCGGGTCAGGGCATCGGGATGCGCACCGGTTCGCCGGTCAGCGCCTTCCCCGGTTCGTCGACGCTCTCGGCCGCCGCTCCGAGCTCCGGTTGGTCGCGCACCGCCCGGTTCACGGCCGAGAGCACCGCGGTCATGGAGGCCTTGACGATGCTGTTGTGCAGTCCGACGCCCCAGAGCACCCGATCGCCCACGGCCAGCTCCACGTAGGCCGCCGCCTGGGCGTCCTCACCGGCCGACATCGCGTGCTCGTGGTAGTCGAGGACCCGCACGTCGATCCCGATGTCCTCGAGCGCGTCGATGAAGGCGTTGATCGGGCCGTTGCCGTGGCCCTCCACGGTGATCTCGCGGTCGCCGTCGAGCATCGTCGCGACCAGGTGGTCGCGGCCGTCGGCACCGCTGTCGATGGTGCTGGTGAGCGGAGCGAATCTGCCCCAGGTGCGCCCCTCCCCGCCCCTGGCCGGCAGGTACTCGTCCTCGAACGCGGCCCACAGCGCGGCCGGTTCGATCTCGCCGCCCTCGGTGTCGGCCCGCTGCTGCACCACGCCACTGAACTCGATCTGCATCCGGCGCGGCAGGTCCAGCTGGTGCTCGCTCTTGAGCAGGTAGGCGACGCCGCCCTTCCCGGACTGGGAGTTGACCCGGACGACCGCCTCGTAGGTGCGGCCGACGTCGTGCGGGTCGATCGGCAGGTAGGGCACGGCCCAAGGGATCTCCTCGACGGTCTTGCCCGCGGCCTGCGCGTCGCGCTCCATCCAGTCGAACCCCTTCTTGATGGCGTCCTGGTGGGAGCCGGAGAAGGCGGTGTAGACCAGGTCGCCACCGTAGGGGTGCCGCTCGTTCACCGGCAGCTGGTTGCAGTGCTCCACCGTGCGACGGATCTCGTCGATGTCGGAGAAGTCGATCTGCGGGTCGATGCCCTGGCTGAACAGGTTCATGCCCAGCGTGACCAGGCAGACGTTGCCCGTGCGCTCGCCGTTGCCGAACAGGCAACCCTCGATCCGGTCGGCGCCGGCCTGGTAGCCCAGCTCGGCGGCGGCCACCGCGGTCCCCCGGTCGTTGTGCGGGTGCAGGGACAGCACGACCGACTCACGCCGGTCCAACTGCCGGCTCATCCACTCGATCGAGTCGGCGTAGACGTTCGGGGTGGCCATCTCGACCGTCGCCGGCAGGTTGACGATGACCGGGTGGTCCGGCCGCGCGTCGAAGACCTCGATGACCTCGTTGCAGATCCGCGCGGCGAACTCCAGCTCGGTGCCCGTGTAGGACTCCGGCGAGTACTCGTAGTAGACCGCCGTCTCGGGGATCGTCTCCTCGAGCTTCTTGCAGAGGCGCGCGCCCTGCAGCGCGATGTCGACGATGCCGTCCTGGTCCATCCCGAAGACGACCCGGCGCTGCAGCACCGAGGTCGAGTTGTAGAGGTGCACGATGGCCTGCTTCGCGCCGCGGATCGAGTCGTAGGTGCGCTCGATCAGATGGTCACGCGCCTGCGTGAGCACCTGGATGGTCACGTCGTCGGGGATGTGGCCGCCCTCGATCAACTCGCGCACGAAGTCGTAGTCGGTCTGGCTCGCCGAGGGGAAGCCGACCTCGATCTCCTTGTAGCCCATCCGCACGAGCAGGTCGAACATCCGCTTCTTGCGCTCGGCGTTCATCGGGTCGATCAGCGCCTGGTTGCCGTCGCGGAGGTCGACCGCGCACCAGCGGGGAGCCTTCTCGATGCGACGGTCCGGCCACGACCGGTCGGGGACGTCCACGACGATCTGCTCGTGGAACGGACGGTACTTCTGGATCGGCATGCCGGACGGCTGCTGTGGGTGAATCATCGTCTCGCCTCTGAGTCCTTCGCTCGTGCTGTGTGCCGGCCTGGGGCATCACGACTCCGCGGCGAGGGGCGGCCGTTCTAGTGGGCCCCGCCGCGGCAGCGAAGGAGGAGGAACCCTCCTCGGGCGATACGCACGGACCACAGCGTATGCCGTGACCCACCGATGCGTCCAACGTCCGGCTCCGTGTCCCGCATGATGGACCGCGGTGGTCGG
>CAYRLV010000220.1:0-6577 GCA_964425155.1 uncultured Ornithinicoccus sp.
CGTTGATGATCCGCTGCATGACCTTCTCCAGCGCCTTGAGCTGGTCGGGGTCGAACGGCTGGTCCACGTCGAAGTCGTAGTAGAAGCCGTCACGGATCGGCGGGCCGATGCCGAGCTTGGCGTCCGGGTTGACCTGCTGCACCGCCTGCGCGAGCACGTGCGCCGTCGAGTGCCGCAGCACGGCGAGCCCGTCCTCGGAGTCGATGGTGACCGGCTCGACCACGTCGCCGTCGGCCAGGGGGTGCGCCAGGTCGCGCAACTCACCGCCCACGCGCGCCACCACGACCGTCTTCTCGTCGCCGAAGAGGTCGGCGGCCGTCGTGCCTGCCGGGACCGATCGCTCGTTTCCGGCGATGGACACGGTGATGTCGGCAGGCACGGGTGGCTCCTCGAGGGTCTGGTGGATGGTGCGGTATGCCGTGCCGATGCTATCGAGGCACGTCACCCTGCGCTGCGCGTGGCACCCACCGCTGTCGCGCCGGGATTGCCGGCGCCCACCGGCCGCCCGTCCGGCCCGACCGTGCCTGGGCCAGGCAGGAGAGGGCTCCCGCGGTCAGGCCGACCGCCGTCCAGCCCCCCACCGGCGACCCCAGCAGGAGGAATCCGGCCAGCACCGCGGCGGTCGGCACCAACGCGAAGAGGCCCGAGGCACCCCGCGCCCCGAGCCGGCGCACGCAGGTGGCATAGCAGACCATCGCCGCGGCGCTGTCCACGACGAGCAGCACCAGCAGGGGCACCGCCCCCACCAACCCCTCGATCCGCTTGGGTTCCGACACCGCCAGCATCGCCGCGAACGGGATCGAACCGGTGACCCCGACGGCCGTGAACGCCACCGGATGGACCGCACCCACCCGACGCCCCTGCACCAACGACCCGAGCGCCAACCCTCCGAGCGCGGCCAGCACGGCGACCAGGCCGGGGCCGGTGGAGGCGTCGGTCAGCAGCCGGGGCACGCACGCCGCGACGACGCCAACCGTGCCGAGTGCCAGCGCGACCAGGCCCCAAGCGTTTTCGCGCCTGCGAAACAGCAGCCGTCCCAGCAGCGACGTCGCCACCGGATTGGTGGCGATCACCAACGCCGCCACCCCGGGGGCCACACCGTGCGCCATCCCCCAGTAGAGGCCGAGGAACTGCACGCCCTGCACGAGCACGCCCGACGCCAGGGACCACCGCAGCAGCGGCCCGCGGGGCACGGTGATCCCGCGGGCCAGCACGACGACCCACATCAGCGCCGCCTGGAGCACGAAGCGCACCAGGATCAGCAGGAAGGGGCTCAGGTGGTGCAGCGTCATGGCGCCGAGCGGATAGCCCAGGGCATAGAGCATGACGGTGGCGGCTGGCAGGCTGGCTCGGGAGCGGGTCATAGCGGCAGCCTGTGCCGGTCACGTCCCGGCCGGTTTGATCGATCAGCAATGCTGATTGATCGGCGACACCAGTCCCGCGGCCTGTCACGATCGTGGGGTGACCACCTTGGATCTGACCACACTGCGGACCGTCGTGGCCGTGGCCTCGTTCGGGAGCGTGCGGCGCGCCGCCGACGCGCTCCGGCTGTCGCAGCCCGCGGTGAGCGGACACCTGCGACGCCTCGAGCGCGACGTCGGCTTCCCGGTCGTCACCCGGCAGGGGCGGAGCATCGCCTTCACCGCACGCGGCGAGGACCTGCTCAACGAGGCCCGCCACCTGCTCGACGAGCACGATGCGGCGTTGGCCAGGCTGCGTGGCGACGACTACGCCGAGCTCGTCGTGGTCTCGACCGAGCACGCCACCGAGCCCATGCTGGCGGCGGTCTCGGCGATCCTCGCCACGCACCACCCCGGCCGCGAGATCCAGCTGCGCTTCCACCGGACCGAGCGGATCCGCGAGTACGTCCACGCCCACCGCGCGGACGTGGCCCTCGGGCTCGGGACGCTCGGGCCCGGCACCCAGACGGTGACCGAGCTGGCGCTCTCGTGGGTGGGGCCCACCGACCGGCCGCCCGACGCCACTCGCCTCATCGCCTTCACCGCCCCCTGTCTCGTGCGCGAACGGATCCTCGGGTCTCCGGTGGCCAGGGGCCGCGATCTGGTGCGTGAATGCGTCGACCTCACGGGGCTGCTGGCCGCCGTGCGCGAACTCGGTGGGGTGACGCTCCTGCCGCGTACAGACCGGCCTGACGTAGGCGTGCGCTGGCTCGACGAGTGGGAAAGCCCGGGGCGGGTGCCGCTGACCATGACCGTGGCGCCGCGTGTCGGCGCGACCTCCCGACGAGACCTGGCTGCCGCCCTCGGGCAACTCGGCGCTGGCGCCTGACGCGAGCGCGGCCACACCTGGCGGCGGGCGGCGCGACCGCCGGGCCCGGGTCAGCCGTCGCGGCCGTCGCCGGTGCCCGTCGGCACCGTGGTGACCTGGTCGCCGGTGTGCACCATGCCGGGCTTCAGCACCGACGCGTAGACCCCGGGGCAGTTCGAGGGCTCGCGGTCGACGTGCAACACCGCACCGCCGACGCGCAGCTCCTGCCCGACCGAGGCCACGAGGTCGCCGTCGTCCGCGGAGACGAACAGGTTGGCGCGCAGCGCGGCGTCCCGCTCGCCGTCCGCCATGCTCACCAGGTGCACGGCGGCCTTCTTGCGCCGGTCGCCGTCGAGCCCCTCCGGCCCGACCGCGATGGACTCCAGCCGCTGCCCCGGCTCGCCCTTCACGGGGTAGATCCGGATGTCGACCAGCTGCGCCTCGAGCATGTCCCCACGGTAACCCTGCGGCCCCCGGGCGTGACCAGCCGCCGACCTCTCCGCCCTCGCCCCGGCGGCACGAGTGGCACAGCTCGCGACGAGTCGCACACCTGTGCCTGTGTCACTCGTCCGGAACTGTGCCACTCGTGGGAGTCAGCGCCGCGACCAGCTGGTCACCGAGCCACTGCTCGTAGTCGTCCGGCGACCAGCCGCAGCGGCGGATCAGCCGGTCGGCCACTTCCGGTGCGGTGAGGGTCCATATGATGTCGTGCAGCCGCTCCCGGCCCGGCGGCGTCGGGATGCCGTGGACCTGCTCGAGTATGGCGAGCACATTCCCGTTGCCGGTGCGACGCTCGGCCTCGATCGTGGTCACCAGCTCGCGCGCGGCCTCGTCGCCCGGCGCCCCGGCCTCGAGCAGCACGCCGAGCAGCGGACCGACCCGCTCGGCGATTCCTCGGCACAGGCTCGCGTACGCCCGCAGGAACGCCTCCCGGTCGGGGCTGTCCCGCAACGCGAGGAACCCCGGCCGCTCCCTGATCGGGACAGGTTCCTCGTCGCCGGCCAGCATCACGTCATACACGGCCTTGACGACCTGCGCCTTCGCTCCGACCGCGTTGTAGACGGTCTGCGGGCTGACGCCGGCCGCGCTCGCGAGGCGAGCGACCGTCATCCCGCTGTAGCCGCCCGACAGCAGCGCTTCACGGGCCGACTCCACGATGCGTATCCGCGTCCGTCGCGCCGCCTCGCGGCGCCGCGTGCCGTCATACCTGCGAACTCGCTGCATGGGGACCCACCTTGGCCAGATCCGCATTCCGTTGGAACGCTCGTCCACTCAATAGTCGGGAGTCTGCCACGGACGGCACCTCGCCACGACCGCGGGCCACACAACCTCGCAGAACCGCCCGCCGACGCCGCCGATCAGGACTACTGTCGTGCCCATGCCCCGGATGAGCGGGATCCGGCTCGCGGAGGTCCTGGGCGCGATGTCTCTGGCGGTCGACCTGGGCATCGGTCAGCCGATGGGTCACGTCGCTCGTTCCTGCCTCCTGGCGCGGGCGCTGGGCCGCGCCACGGGAGTGCCCGCCCGCACCGACGAGCACCTCTACTTCGTGACGCTGATGGGGTGGGTCGGTTGCATCGCCGACTCGCGCGAGGCGGCCAGGTGGTTCGGCGACGACATCGAGTACCGCGCCGGTGTGTATGACCTGGACATGCGGCCGCTACCCTTCCTCGGCTACCTGCTGCGGCGGGCCGGTCGCGACCAGCCACCGGCGCACCGCGCGGGACGGGCGGCGGCGCTGGTGGCCACGGGCGCGCGGGGCGTGCAGGACTCGTTGCGCGCGCACTGCCAGGTCACCGAGCAGGTGGCGCGACGCCTCGGACTCGACGAGCAGGTGTGCGTCGCCCTGCGCCAGGTCTTCGCCCGATGGGACGGGCAGGGGCTGCCAAAAGGCCTGCGGGGAGAGCAGATCGAGCCGAGCGTGCGGCTGTGGCAACTGGCCGACGTGGCCGAGGTGCACCACGCTCGGGGAGGGATCTCGGCTGCCGTGCACGTGGTCCGGCAGCGGCGCGAGCGGCAGTTCGATCCGGCGCTGGCCGACCTGTTCTGCGCCCGGGCCGAGGACCTGTTCGCGGAGGTGCCCAGCGACCCCGACACCACCTGGGACGACGTGGTCGGCAGCCAGCCCGGTCTCGTGCACGAGCTGGCGGAGGACGGCCTGGACGCCGCGCTGGAGGCGGTGGCGGACTGGGTCGATCTCAAGTCGCCCTGCTTCACCGGCCACTCGCGCGGGGTCGCCGACCTCGCCGCTCGCGCGGCGAGTCACCTGGGGATGGACGAGGACGACGTGCGACTCGTCCGACGCGCCGGTCTGGTGCACGACCTCGGCCGACTCGGGGTCCCGAACACCATCTGGGACAAGGCGACCCCCTTGACGTCGGTGGAGATGGAACGGGTGCGATTGCACTCCTACTACACCGAGCGGATGCTCGCGCGTCCCGAGGCCCTGGCCAGGATCGGCGCGGTCGCGGGCGCCGCGCACGAACGGCTGGACGGATCGGGCTACCACCGCGGGCGCTCGGGTGGGGACCTGTCGACGGCCGCGCGCGTGCTCGCCGCAGCAGAGTGCTACCGCACCGCCGTCGAGGCCCGGCCGCACCGTCCCGCCGCCCATCCGACGGCCGCCGCTGACAGCCTCCGCCGGGAAGCGCGCGCGGGCCGACTCGATCCCAGCGCAGTCGACGGCGTGCTCATTGCTGCCGGGATGCGTGGCGGGCCGCCGACGGCCGGACCGGCCGGCCTGACCGCTCGGGAGCAACAAGTGCTGGTGCTGCTCGCGCAGGGGCGGACGAACCGTCAGGTCGCTCGATCTCTGGGCATCTCGGTCAAGACCGTCAGCAACCACGTGGAGCACATCTACTCCAAGGCCGGCGTCGGAACTCGTGCCGCAGCAACGCTGTTCGCCATGGAACGAGGTCTCGTGCAGACGCCACAGAGTGTGATACCGCAACTCGAAGAAGGTTGACCGCCATGCCGATCGCACGACTGAACGGCACAGACCTCCACTACGACACCTGCGGACACGGGCCACCTCTCGTCCTGACCCACGGGTCGTGGGACGACGGTCGCGGCTGGGATGCCGTGGTCGAGCCGTTGAGTGCCCGCTTCGAGGTGGTCACCTGGGATCGGCGCGGACATTCCCGGAGCGCCGCCAGCGACCATCCCGGCAGCCGCGATGAGGACGCCGACGACCTCGCCGCCCTCATCGAGCACGTGGCGCCTGGCCCCGTCAACGCTGTCGGCAACTCCTACGGCTCGATCGTCGTGCTCGCCCTCGCGAGTCGGCACCCGGACCTGGTGGCCAGTGCGGTGGTGCACGAGCCCCCGCTGCTGTCGCTGCTCGACCCCGAGGCCGATCCGGCCATCTCCGCCGCGCTGGCCGACATCGGCACGGAGATGGGCGCGGTGCTGGACCTGATCGCGGCGGGACGACACCGGGACGCGGCACGGCAGTTCGTCGAGCGCCTGGTCCTCGGGCCAGGGTCGTGGGACCAGCTCCCGGAGGAGGAGCGCGCCGTCTTCGAGACCAACGCCCCCACCTTCCTCGACGAGGAGCGCGACCCCACCTCACGGTCGATCGACACCGGGGCGCTCTCCCGCGCGACGGCGCCGATGCTGCTCACGCACGGCACGACGAGCCCTCCGTGGTTCCACACCGTGGTCACCGAACTCACCGACCTGCTGCCCGACCCGCGCGTGGAGGTCATCGACGGCGCGGGCCACATCCCCCACGCCACCCACCCGGACCTGTGGGTCGCGAGTGTCTTCGCCTTCCACGAGGGGCTGGGCACCCTCTAGGGTCCAGCCTCCGCCGGCCGGCTCAGTCGAAGAGCTCCGACAGGAAGCTCTTGCGGCGCCTCGGGTGCCCGCCGTGCCTGCTGTCGTAGCCGTAACGCTGGTCCCGCTGGTCGTAGGACGGTCGCGGGGGTGAAGCGGGCTGACGGTACTCCGCCTGGTTGAACGCGGCCTCCGCGTCCAGGAGCTGCTCCAGCTCGCCGCGGTCCAGGAAGATGCCGCGGCACTCGGTGCACTGCTCGATCAGCACGCGATTGCGCTCGTAGCTGCGCATCGTCCCCTGACACTTCGGACAGGTCGGCTGGTCGGACATCGGATGCTCCCTCCGGTCGGTGGTGCCATCGGTCTGGCGCCGATCAGTCGGTTGGTACTTGCCTCGCACAACTCGTGGCAGCACGGTGGAGTTCCGAGGTCGGACGGATGCCGGGGACCGGCTGCCCGACACGGGCACCCCGCCATACGAAAGAACCCTGGACCGGCAGTCTCCGGTCCAGGGTTGATCTTCGGGGTGGAC
>CAYRLV010000221.1:0-6566 GCA_964425155.1 uncultured Ornithinicoccus sp.
GCCGACGACTACGGCAAGGGCCTCGCCGAGGCGACCAAGAAGTCGCTCGAGGGCGGGGGCGCCGACGTCGTGCTGGACGACACCTACGACCCGAAGGCCACCAACTTCAACGCCACGGTGCAGAAGATCGTGGCCTCGAAGCCGGACGCCGTCGTCATCATCGCGTTCGAAGAGGGCAAGCAGATCATCAAGGGCCTGATCGAGGCCGGCCTGACTCCGAAGGACACCGGCTTCTACGGCGCGGACGGTCTGCGCAGCGCCGACCTGGCCAAGCTGGTCGACCCGAAGAACCCGGGCATCCTGTCCGGCATGAAGGGCACTGCTCCCGCCTCGGCGGACAACCCGGAGTTCACCAAGGCGCTGAAGAAGTTCGCGCCCCAGCTCAAGGAGCTGCAGTTCGCCCCGCAGGTCTACGACTGCGTCAACGTCATCGCGCTCGCGGCCGAGCAGTCCAAGTCGACCACGGCGGCGGACTTCAAGTCGGCCCTCAACGGCGTCACCAAGGACGGCGAGAAGTGCACCGACTTCGCCAGCTGCAAGAAGCTGATCAACGAGGGCAAGGACATCGACTACGACGGCGCCAGTGGTCCGCTCGACTTCACCGAAGCCGGTGAGCCGGGCAAGGCGACCATCGAGGTCTACGGCTACAACGCCCAGGGCAAGCTCGAGACGCTCGACACCGTGGAGTCCACTCCTGCGGAGTGACGCGCTGCGCAGCTGTCCGGCCTGATCGACGGACCCGCACACGACCCGGCCCCGACCACCGCGAGGTGGTCGGGGCCGGGTCGTTCTGGAGCGCTGTACGGGGACGACGTCGTATGAGGTGTGGATCGCTCAGCGGTCGACGCGCGCCAGGGTGCCGAGATAGAGCTCGATCACCTTGGGGTCGTCGAGCAGCTGCTGCCCGGTGCCGGTGTAGGCGTCGCGGCCCTGGTCGAGCACGTAGCCGCGGTCGCAGATCTCCAGGCAGCGGCGGGCGTTCTGCTCGACCATGAGGATCGAGACGCCGGACTCGTTGATGCGGTCGACCGACTCGAAGACGGTGTCCTGCATGATCGGCGACAGGCCGGCCGACGGCTCGTCGAGGAAGAGGACCTCCGGGTCGGTCATCAGGGCTCGACCCATCGCCACCACCTGCCGCTCGCCGCCGGACAGCGAGTTGCACTTCTGTGCCCGGCGCTCGGCCAGCAGGGGGAACAGCTCGGTCACGGCGCGGTAGCGCTCCGCATACTCCTTGGGCCGCAGGAACAGGCCCATCTGGAGGTTCTCCTCGATGGTGAGCGAGGGGAACACGTTGTTGTTCTGCGGCACGTAGCCGAGTCCCTGGCCGACCAGCTTGTGTGCCGGGAGCGAGGTGATGTCGTCGCCGTGCAGCAGCACCTTCCCGGAACGCACCGGGACCAGACCGAACATCGCCTTGATCAGGGTGGACTTGCCGGCTCCGTTGGGGCCGATGATGCCGACCAGCTCACCCTCGTCGACGTGCACGTTGCAGCCGTTGAGGATGTTGACCTCCGGCAGGTAGCCGGCCACGAGCTCGTCGGACTGGAGGAGGGGCTGCTGCCCGGGTTCGGTCTCGGCGGTGGCGTTCATCACTGCTCCTTGGCGTCCGGGAGTGCGCGCCGGGTGCCGAGGTAGGCGTCGATGACCCGGCGGTCGGACCGGATGTCGGCCGGGCGCCCCTCGGCGATCACCTCGCCCTCGGCGAAGCAGATGATCCAGTCGCTGATGCTCATGATGACGTCCATGTCGTGCTCGACCAGCACGATCGTGGTGCCCTCGTCGCGCAGCGCCTGGATGTGGCCGAGCAGCGACTGGGTCAGGGCCGGGTTCACGCCGGCCATGGGCTCGTCGAGCATGATCAGCTCCGGTCGCACCATCATCGCGCGCGCCATCTCGAGCAGCTTGCGCTGTCCGCCCGACATGGTGCCGGCGAACTCGTCCCGCATGTGGGTCAGCTTGAACCGCTCGAGCAGCTCGTCGGCGCGTTGCCTGTTCTCGGCCTCCTGGCCGTGCCAGGAGGGTTTGAAGATCGCGGGGAGGAAGCGCTCGCCCCGCTGGTCGGTCGCGCCGAGCATGACGTTCTCCAGCGTCGTCAGGCGCATCAGCGCCTTGGTCAGCTGGAAGGTGCGCACCATGCCGAGTCGGGCGATCCGGTAGGCGGGCATGCCGGTGAGGTCGGTGCCGTTGTAACTCCACCGGCCGGTATTGGGCTTGTCGAAGCCGGACACCAGGTTGAAGAACGTGGACTTGCCGGCGCCGTTGGGTCCGATGAGGGCGGTGATGGTGCCCCGCTGGACCTCCAGGTGGCTCACGTCGACCGCCTTGAGCCCCCCGAAGCTGCGGCTCACGTCGTCCGCGACCAGGATCGGGTCGGGCTTGGCCGCGCCCGGCTGCGCCGGCACACCCTCGAGGGCCTTCGCCGCCGCGGTCGAGCCGGACATGGCGGCCGCCGCGTCGAGCGCCTCCTCCCGGTCGAGGACCTCGTCGTGCTCGCCGAGCTGGTCGTGTGGGAACCTGTCCAGCTGGTCCTCCGGGGTCGTCGGCACGCGCTCATCGGACATCGAGACGCAGCTCCTTCTGGTTGCCGAGGATCCCCGCGGGTCTGAAGACCATGAGCAGGATCAGCCCGAGGCCCACGAAGGCGAACCGCACCGCACCGACGTCGGAGGCCTCCAGGATGCTCGAGGGGATCGCGCCACTGGCCGTCGCCGACCGGAGGAGGGAGTCGAGGAAGGTGACGACGAACCAGAAGATCACCGAGCCGAGGACCGGCCCCCAGATCCGGCTGGCCCCGCCGAGGATGACGATCGCGTAGAGGTAGAAGGTCACCACCGGGTTGTAGCTGTCCGGAGCGACCGACTGCACGTTGATGGCCAACAGCGCTCCCGCGAGCGCGCCGATGACGCCGCCGAGGACCAGGCTCTGCAGCTTGAACCCGTAGACGTTCTTGCCCAGGCTGCGCGCCGCCAGCTCGTCCTCGCGCACGGCCCGCAGCACCCGTCCCCACGGGGCGTGGATCAGCAGCCACACCAACAGGGACGCGAGCAGGGTCAGCCCCCAGCCGACCACCATGATCCACAACGACCGGGCGCTGAAGGTGAAGACGCCGAAGCCGTAGGTGGTGCCGGTGAACGGGTTGAGCTCGTAGAAGCCGTCGGCGAACTGGCGTAGTCCGTAGACCCCGCCGGTGACCGGCTCCGCATAGCTGGATCGGTAGAAGTAGCGCAGGATCTCGCCGGCGGCGATGGTGGCGATGGCGAGATAGTCGCCGCGTAGTCGCAGGGTCGGGATACCGAGGATCAGGGCGAGCACGACGGCGCAGCCGATGCCGATGAGGACACCGACACCGAGCGGCAGCCCCCAGGTCGCGACGCTGACGGCCACGCCGTAGGCGCCGACCAGCATGAAGGCGACCTGTCCGAAGTTCAGCAGACCGGTGTAGCCGAAGTGCACGTTCAACCCGACCGCGGCCAGCGCGTAGATCGCCGCCTCGGGGCCGAACATGCCCCGAGCGGCGTCGGACAGGATCGTCATGAAGTCCATGGGTGCCTTCCCTGGCCTAGCCTGCGCGTTCCGCGCGGCCGAGGATGCCTTGTGGTCGGACGAGCAGCACGACGATCAGCGCCAGCAGTGCCCACGCGTTCTGGAGCTCGACGGGGAACCACAGGGTGGACAGCTGGGCGACCAGGCCCACGACGAAGCTGCCGACCATCGCTCCGTAGGCGCTGCCGAGACCGCCGAGGATGACGCCGGCGAACATCAACAGCAGCAGGTTGAACCCCATGTCCCAGTAGACCGCCTGGGTCAGGCCGTAGAAGACGCCACCGAGCGCGGCCAGGCCGCCGCCGATGAGCCACACCGTGAGGATGACCTTGTTGACGTCGATGCCGGACGCCTCGGCCAGGTCGGTGTTGTCGGAGACCGCGCGGGTGGCCTTGCCGATGCGCGTGCGCTGCAGCATGTAGGCCACGCCGAACAGGACGAGCAGGGACAGGCCGGTCACCACCAGGTCTCGCGGCGTGATCCGGATCGGCCCGAGGTCGAGCGTCTCCTGCACGGTGTACTGGGAGTACTGGCTGCGGCGGGAGCCGAAGAAGGTCAGGATCAGGTGCCGCAGCAGCAGCGACACGCCGATCGAGATGATGAACATCTGGATCAGCCCGGCGCTCTTCTTGCGCATCGGCCGCCAGAGCGACAACTCCATGCCGCCGCCGACCAGGGCCCCCGCCGCGATCGCGATCAGCGTCGCCACGATCAGGGGCAGGTGCATCGGGCCCGAGCTGAAGACGTAGGCCACCACGGCGCCGATGGTGACCAGCTCGCCGTGGGCGAAGTTGATCAGCCGGGTGGTGCCGAACACCAGGGACAGCCCCACGGCGGTGATGGCGATGATCGCGCCGAGCTTGATGCCCTCCACCGTCATCTGCAGCAGTCGCTTGAGGAACGGCGTGGAGGAGTCCTGCGGGTCGATCGGCGGCTGCCCGGCGGTGGGCGCTCCGGTGTCGGTGCTGCCCTCCGTGCCGCTCTCGGTGCCCGACTCGGTCCCACCCGTGTCCTCGGTGGCGCCCGGCGTGGACTCCTCCTGCGCGCTCTCCTGCTTCTGGCTGGCCGGGATCAGCGGAAAGATGACGGTGCGCGTCTGCCCGGGCCGGATCGAGACGTCGGGGAGCGTCTCCCCGCCCTTCTCCCGCAGTTGCAGGTTCTTCGGCAGCGTCGAGACGTCGAGCGTGACGGTGTAGTCGCCCGGCTTGGGGACGGCGACCTGCCAGTCACCCTTGGCGTTCGTGGTCGCCGTGCCGATCTGCTTCGCACCCTGCTTGACGATCATGTCGACGCCCTTGACCGGCTTGTCCGTGGGCCCTTCGAGGGTGCCTCGGATCGCGGTGTCCGCGGGGGCGGCGGGCACCGACGACGGTGGGTGGGCGGCGGAGGGCGCGGACGCGGCATACGCGCTGGGTGCGGTGACGAGCACCAGGAAGCACGCGGCGACGATCGCCAGCAAGCGTGCGCGCACGACGTCCTCCTCCAGTGGGCTTGGCGCGATAGTCAAGCACACGAACGTGACCAGACGAAGAGCAATCGGCTCTGTCGCACCGAATCGTGATCAAGTCGGGTCACCGGAGGGCGATCACGACCTGGGTGAGCAGGGGCGCGACGACCAGTGCGGGGAGCAGATCACCGACCGGGATCTCGCGGACACGCAGCAGCCGCAGGCCGATCCCGACCAGCATCAGGCCACCCGTAGCGGTGAGGGCGGCGATGTGCGCGTCGGGGAGGATCGTCCCGAGCAGGACGCCGGCGAGCGTCAACAGGCCCTGGACCACGAGGACCGAGACCGCCGACAGCAGGACACCCACGCCGAACGACGAGGCGAACGCCAAGGCGGCGAAACCGTCCAGCACCGACTTGAGCAGCAGCTGGTCGATACCGCGGCCGAGCCCGTCGGACAGGCTCCCCAGGATGGTCAGCGGGCCCACGCAGAACAGCAGCGTCGAGCTGAGCCACCCCTCGATGAACCGCTCGCGCGCGGCGTGCGACTGCCCGGCCTCCTCCGCGCCCACGAGACGGGGCCGGCGGGCCAGCCGGGTCTGCACGGCACCGGCGAGCCCCTCGAGCCGCTGCTCGATCCGCAGCAACGAGCCGACGATCCCGCCGATCAGCAGGCTGCCGAGCACGATCAGCACGGGTGCGCCCGAGCCGACCGCGCCGGCCAGCGCGTCGTCGGTGACGCTGGCCGCGGACAGGCTGGCGATCAGCAGGGTGGTCAGCCCGAGGCAGTCGGTGACGACCGACCGGGTGCGGTCCGGCAGCCGGTGGCCGACCGCCATACCGAGCAGGGCACCGACGACGACGGTGGCCGCGTTGACCAGGGTCCCCAGGCCGGGGAAGGCGCCGTCCACGCGCACACTGTAGGGACCGGCTTCCACCGTCTCGCCCGACCCCCTCGCCAGCAGTGGGGGAGGAGGGCTAGAGTCGGTGGGTCCGGAGCTCGGGGAGTCCCGTGTCGTCGCTGGAGGAGCCGTGCCTCGTTCACCATTCATCGTGTCCGAAGTGACGCCTGAGCTCGAGTCGGCGTTCGCCGAGTTGTGGATCAGGGCCCGGGTCGAAGCCGGGGCGAGCCAGGAGTGGGCGCTGCGGTCCTCCACCCGGGAGCGGGTGTCCGCCGCGATGGAGCGCCCGGACGTCCGTCTCTACCTCGCCCGCGCGGGCGAGCGGTTCGTCGGCTACGCGGTCCTCACCCAGAGCCCGCTGTCCGGCCTGAGCGAGGCTCCGAGCATCTGGATCGACCAGGTGTATGTCGTGCCGTCCGCCCGCCGGCAGGGCGTCGCCAAGGCGCTGCTCGCCACCGCGACCCGCTACGCGGACGAGATCGGGGTCGACCAGATCGCCAGCTGTGTGCCGGCCGAGCAGCGGGAGAGCAACCGGTTCTATGCCCGGCTCGGCTTCTCCCAGTACGTCGTCCGCCGGGTGACCAGCACCGCCGGGTTGCGTCGCAAGCTGGTCGGCGAGCAGGCCGCCGCGACCGTGCGGACGGTGCAGCGCCGCCGCTCACTCCGCGCCCG
>CAYRLV010000222.1:0-6549 GCA_964425155.1 uncultured Ornithinicoccus sp.
GGAGATCTTTGGCGCGAACCAGGAAGAGGGCGGCAAAACCAGCGGCGAGCCCACCGATGCCGCCTATCAGCAAGATCTGGCTGAGACCCGTGACGAACGCCTGCGTCGCCGTCGGAAGCATTGCCGCACCACCCGGTAGTGCTGACAGCGCGTGCAGGCGTCCCGCGACGACGAGCGACGCGGCTGCCGGGTCAGTGATTCGGGTGGCGACGGCGGCATACATGATCACGCCGAAGGCTGCAACGCCGACCGCCGTGCCAAGCGGGAAGAAGGTGTTCGATAGTCCGGAGGCCATGCCGGCTCGCTCGGCGGGCACGACGCCGACTGCCAAGCCGAGCATGTGCGGCATCACGAGCCCTGAGCCGATCCCCACCATGATCAGGCACGGGATGAGTGCGGGCCAATCGCTGTGCGGTCCGAGCGCCACGGAACCCGAGATCAGCCCCGTTCCGATGATCACCATGC
Source organism: uncultured Ornithinicoccus sp. (assembly GCA_964425155.1). Lineage (GTDB taxonomy): Bacteria > Actinomycetota > Actinomycetes > Actinomycetales > Dermatophilaceae > Segeticoccus. The sequence goes on from CAYRLV010000222.1 coordinate 466, forward strand.
CGATCCAGATGAGGACCCGGAGCGATACGACTCGCGCGAGGTTGCCGCTGACTCCGGCGACGACGGCGAGCGGGATGGTGAGCATGAGCAACATCAGGCCGACCTGGAACGGGGCATGTCCCAGTACGTCCTCGAGCCAAAGGATAAGGAAGGGGAACAGGCCGAAGCTCGTGATTCGTGATGCGAACGACAGCACGATCGCACCGGTGAACGTCGGAATACGGAACAGGGAGGTATCCAGCATCGGCCTCCCGCGCGTGCGTGACTCCATCAGGAGGAAGGCCACCAGCAATATGGGCGCAGCGAGCAGCGTGACCACGACGTCGGCACGGTCCCAGTCTTGACCCGCCCCCGTGAGCAGCCCATAGTTCAGTGAGAACAGCAATAGTGCTGCGAGAACCGAACCGACCACGTCGATTCTTCCGCGGGCCGGCTTCGGCTGTGCGGGAACCGCCCAGAGGGTGAGGGCGATGACGAGTAGCCCCAGCGGAAGGTTGATCAGGAAGATCATCCGCCAGCCCCCCGGCATCCACGAGGGCACCGCCGACGAGCGGCCCAAGTGTCGCAGAGGCCGCTCCGATCGCGGTGAACACGCCGACCGCTTCCTGCCGGTGCTTGGGGTCGTCCCCCGCATAGGCGCCAGCGATCAACGCGAGACCGGTACCCATCACCAGAGCACCGCCAGCGCCCTGCACGACTCGCGCGATGGTGAGTACGGCGGTCGACGGCGCCAGCGCGCATGCTGCCGATGCCACGGTGAACGCAGCGACCCCGAGAAGGAACACGCCCTTGCGGCCCAATCGATCCGACAACGCCCCGGCACTCAACAGGATCGCCGCGAACGCAAGGGTGTAGCCGTTGACCACCCATTGCAACCCCGCCAAGCTCGCGTTGAGGCTTGCGCCGATCGCGCCGAGGGCGACATTCACCACCGTCATGTCCAGGGTCATCAAGGCTCCGGACAGCCCCGCTACGATCACCGTCATGGTCCGTCCTCGGCCCGCTGTCGTCACCTGGAAGCCACCCGCTACGCGTCTCGGCGTTGCAGCAGGATTGCGGCGACGATCAGCAGAAGGATGGTCTCTGCGACATACACGAAGAATCCGGGCCAAGGACCGACGGCGTTGGTGGCCCGGACGGTCTCGGTCACGTGTTGGCCGGCCTCGTCGAGGAAGTATTCGTTGATGTCCTGAACGATGTGAGCGGGGATGACCGTCAAGATGATCGGCACGACGAATAGTACGCCGACGGCGATAGTGATCGCGCCAGCCGTGTGGCGCAACAGGGTGCCGATGGCCAGACCGAGCAGTCCTGATACGGCCATGAGCAGGCCGGCGCCGATGACGGCCCGCAGCACGTGGGGGTCACCCAGACTGACGCCCGCATGGTGCTGGTCGAAGAAGATCATCCCGGCGTAGAAGGCGGCGAAACTGGTGACGATGCCGGTGGCCATGGCGACCAGGGTGAACACGGTCAGTTTGGCGCCTAGAAACATCAGACGCTGCGGAACGGCGGCAAGAGAGGCCTTGATGGAGCCGCTGGAGTACTCACCACCGATGACCAACACCCCGAGTACGGCCAAGGCCAGTTGGCCGAACTCCAGGCCGCCCAGGGCGATGTTGGTCGGATCCAGCGCGGTGCCGTTGGCCCCTACCTCGGCCAGGTGGGTGGCGGTGCCCCATGAGGCGAGCATCGAAAAGCCCACGCTGACAACGAACATCATCAGCAGCGCCCATCCGGTCGAGCGCAGCGACCACAGTTTGATCCATTCCGCACACGCAACCTGCCACGGGCGGCTGGCGTGACCAGCCAGACCAGGCACGGAATGGACTGGGCTCATGGTGGTAGTCATGCGCGGCTTCCGTCCGCGGTGGTGGGCGCCGGTCGGACCGTCACCGATGGCTCGGCGGGTGGAGGCTCGCCGGAGCCGGCATGGCCGGGTGTGTCAGCATGGAACTGCAGACTGTCGCGGGTCATGGTCATGAAGGCTTCTTCCAGGGACGACTTTTGCTCGATCAGTTCCAGGATGGCCACCTGCTGCTCCAACGCCAGCTGCCCGACGTTGTCGGTGCTCGGCCCAGCGACGACTAGGTAGCCCCGCTCGGCCACCGGCTGGTGACCCTGCGCGGTCAGCGCCCGCGCGAGCTTGTCCGGCTGGTCCGCGCGCACCCACACCTGCCCGCCGGAGTGTTCTTCGATGAACTTCTGAGTGGACGTGTCGGCCAGCAACCGCCCTCTCCCGATCACGACCAGATGCTGCGCGGTCAAAGCCATCTCACCCATCAGGTGACTCGAGACCAACACGGTGCGACCCTGGTCGGCCAGGCGCCGCATCAACATGCGGATCCACAGAATGCCCTCCGGATCCAGGCCGTTGACCGGCTCGTCGAACATCAACACCGGTGGATCCCCCAGTAGGGCCGCTGCGATGCCCAGCCGCTGGGACATCCCCAGCGAGAACCCCTTGGTCCGCTTGCGCGCGACCTGGCTGAGCCCGGTCAGTTCCAACACCTCATCCACGCGGGCAGGACCCAGTCCGTTGCTGGCAGCCAACGCCCGCAGGTGCGCCCGGGCCGTGCGGCCGCCGTGCATGCCCCTGGCCTCCAATAGTGCCCCGACTGTCCGCAGCGGCGCCTTGATATGCGCATACGGGACACCCTCGACCAGGGCTTCACCCTCGGTGGGTCGATCAAGTCCCAGGATCATTCGCATCGTGGTCGACTTACCCGCTCCGTTCGCCCCCAAGAATCCCGTCACCACGCCCGGCTGCACTTGGAAGGACAAGTCATCCACAGCGAGGATGTCACCGAATCGCTTGGTCAGACCGATGACTTCGATCATGACCAACCCCCGCTGCTCTTGCCCAAACGACGAGCGGCCATGGTCGGCAGGGTGCGTTGCAAGCGGCGCCAGTTGTGCTGGTGCCTTGGGGGCCGTCTGGCTCCTTGCGCCCGCTGGTCCTTGACCGTGTCCAGGAGGGTGACACCGAGCCACGGGCCTCCGTACCAGTATCCGGGTCCGAGCCCGCGCAGGGTGCCCTGGCCGATGTGCGCGGCATATTTCCTGGTCATGGGCCACGGATCGGCGATCAGCAACTGCCCACCCGGGCGCAGCACTCGCATGGCCTCGTCAATCGCCTTGTACCGGTCGTCAGGCGCAGGAATGTTGTGGATGGCGAGCGCGCTCGTCACAACGTCGAAGGAGCCGTCGGGGAACGGCAACTCGGTCAAGTCGGCGGTATACACCTCAACCCGGTCAGCGACTCCAGCGACGGCAGCGTTGACGAGTGTCGCCTCCGGACTGTTGCCGCTCTGGTCCTTGGTCCACAGGTCCACACCGACGGCACATCCCTCTGGCAGCCGCCTCGCCGCCTCAAGCAACACAGCGCCGCGACCGCAGCCCAGGTCCAGCAGCTCCTCATTGCCGGCGAGGCCGATGTGGTCCAGTTCGCGTTCCCAGACGCGTAGCTTGCCGCGAAGTGTGGTGTGCATGAAGAAGCCAGTGTGGGCCAGCAGTACTGCCCCGACTGTTGCCGCCGCGATCCGGCCGGTGCGCCACCGTGCAGCGGCCAGGCAGCAGGCCATCCCGGCGGTGCCCATGAGCGCCGGGACAGGTAGGGCGTCAACCCCGTATCGTGGCAGCATGAGCCTTCCGGGACGGGAGTCCGGCGACGCGTGCAGAGTAGTCGGTGTATCGGTCATGCCGGGCCGTCTGCCTGGGGGTTGCTTGTTGCCCGATTCGCGGTGAAGGCTAGGAGTATTCCGGCGGTGCGCGGTGGGTCCTCGAGGATGGGTGAGTGTCCGAGCCCGGGCAACATCTCTACCTGCGCACCCGTGACCGAGCGGTAGTAGCCAGCGGAGGTGGATCGCCATCGGCGATCGTCCTCGCCGAAGATCACCAACAGCGGTTTGCCGAGAACCTTCAGACGCTCCGGGAGTGACTGTTGTTCCAGGTAGTCGCGAGCTGCCTGCTGTGTTGCGGTAAACGAATGGTATGTCATCGCGCGAACATCGAGGACCAGCTGTGATGGGATCTCATAGCCGGTGCGGCTGAAGGCGGTGCTCAGCGCGAGACGGATCTGTTCGTCGGTCAATTGTGTCCAGTGTGAACGTTCGATGACGCCCTCTTGTGCGATGAAGGCGTCCGGCCGGGGACCGGTGTTGATGAGTACGAGCGCGCTCACCAGGTCGGGTCGTTGCTCGGCAAGCGCGGTGGCGCAGTATCCGCCGCTGGAATGGCCGACCACGACCGCGTGCGTGACGCCGATCTGGTCCAACGCCGCGCCAAGGCGGCGCGCCTGCGTCCGAATCTGGTAGTCACCGTCGGCGGGTTTGGCCGACCGCCCGTGGCCGAGCAGATCGATTCGGATGATGTGATGCGAGTCAGTCAGCAGCGGTACCAGTGCATCCCACGAGTGTGTCGCCGAGCCGGACCCGTGGATGAGCAGGAGGGCGGGGGCGTCGCATGCACCGTCTCGGGTCATGTGGATGTCGCCACCGTCCAAGGGCAAAGTCGTCTCCCGGGAGGCCTGGACGTGGTCCCGTGAGGAGGACGTGATGTCACCGTTTCTCATGAAGCCATTCTCGGAAGGGGCGCACCGCGGTGGATTGAACGAATGTTCCCGACAGCTAGGTCAGGGTGGGCGTAGCGTGTGGGAATGCGGCACCCAGAAGACGAGCGTGACCACGCGGCCATCTGGGAGGTCGCGTCCCCAGCGCGTCCGAGCCGAGTTGGCGGTGTCACCATGGCCGGTTTCCGCGACCGGGGCATGACTCCGTCCGGCCTTCGACTCATCCCACATCCGGCCGTGACGCTTGCGGTGGTGTTCGGACCCGGATCGATCACCGTGGGTGATGCAACCGGACGCCAGCTGCGCGGAAGCTTGGTCGCCGGGCTCGGTTTCGAAGCGCTGCAGTTGCAGCGGGCAGAACGATTCGCCTGCTTGCAGGTGCGCTTGTCCCCGGTGATCGCGGGAGCGATCCTGGGTGCCGGTCCCGCCGAACTGGACGGGGCTGTGGTCGCGTTGCCTGAGCTGTGGGGAAGGGAGGCGTCAAGGATCTCCCAGCAACTCGAGGATGCGTGCTCATGGGAGGATCGTTTCGCGCTGATGGATGACCTTCTCCTCCGCCGACTTGCGATGAGGCCTCCCGTGGACACGGACATTTCCCACGCCTGGGACCGGGTCGTCGCAAGCAGCGGCATGGTGCGGATCGACGATCTCGCGGCCGAGCTTGATTGGAGTCGCAAGCGCCTATGGTCGCGGTTCCACTCGCAGATCGGCCTACCGCCCAAGCAGGCCGCGAAACTGGTCCGCTTCGACTATGCCGCCCATCGCCTGGTGGCGGGCCAGGACGCCGCACGAGTCGCGGCGGATTGTGGCTTCGCTGACCAATCCCACTTGCATCGAGATGTCCAGTCCCTCACCGGACTCACACCGGCGAGCGTGGCTGACGAACCGTTTCTGACGGTCGACAGAGTCGCGTGGCCCGACGCTTGGCAGCAGACGATGGGCTCACCGGAGGCGACCCCAACAACGTCGACCCGAGCCCACACCCGAAGCACCACGTCAACAGATCACCGTGTGGTATGACCGCAGCCACGAGGTTGAACGGGACGGCGGCTTCGCGGTCTCGGGGCCGTCCGCTACCGGTGTCGGGCGCTGTCGCTGTGGTCATGCCTTGTCGCCGCGAACCTGGACGACCACGCGGAGCGCTCGCTCACCGTGCTGCGGCGCACGGCCGACGACGCCGACCTCAAGGTGTCCGGCGATCCGGGGTGCATCTTCCACGCACCGGTCGAAGATGGGAGCCGACGGCCCCGTGGAGGTGCTCCTGCCCGTCGACGCCGATGTGACGAACCGTGAAGCTCATGTTCCATAGCGCGTGCAGTTGTGAGGGTGACCAGGGAAGATTGCACAGTTGGCGTCCGGTGCAGCTGTCACGCGAAGGAGAGTCCGAGCCGCGCCGACCTGTGCCGTAGAAGGTCCCTGTCCCGGTGAGAAGGTGCGGACGGGTCGACCGGGACGCGCCGTCATGGCTGAGCTCCTGTGGCTCATCAACCCCGCGCGAGTCACCGTTTGTGGTT
>CAYRLV010000223.1:0-6548 GCA_964425155.1 uncultured Ornithinicoccus sp.
CGCCACCTCGCCGGCCGCGTCGCCGAACGGCTGCACCAGGAAGGCATCGAGATCTCCGTGCTGCCGGACGAGGCGAAGGAGCTCGATCTCGCCGAGAGCCCCAACGTCGTGCTCACCGACACCGCGACCGACCCCGAGAAGCTGGCCGCCGGGTGCGAGCTGGTCTGCGTGCTCGGCGGTGACGGCACCATCCTGCGCGGCGCCGAGATCTCGCGCGGCACGGGCGCCCCGCTGCTCGGGGTCAACCTCGGCCACGTGGGCTTCCTCGCCGAGGCGGAGCGCGAGGACCTGTCGGCGACGGTCGAGCACATCGTGCGTCGCGACTACCGCGTCGAGGAGCGGATGACGCTCGAGGTCACCGCCTCGCACGCGGGCGAGCTGATCTCGACCGGGTGGGCGCTCAACGAGGCGTCGGTCGAGAAGGCGGCCCGGGAGCGGATGCTCGAGCTGACCGTCGAGATCGACGGGCGTCCGCTGTCCACCTGGGGCTGCGACGGGGTGGTGATGGCCACGCCGACCGGCTCCACGGCATACGCGTTCTCCGCCGGCGGCCCGGTGGTCTGGCCGGAGGTCGAGGCGATGCTGCTGGTGCCGATCTCGGCACACGCGCTGTTCGCCCGTCCCCTCGTGCTGGGCCCCAGCACCCACCTGGCCGTCGAGGTGCTGGCCGACACCGAGGGCAGCGGGGTGCTGTGGTGCGACGGCAGGCGGGCCGTGGACCTTCCCCCGGGAGCCCGGATCGAGGTGCGGCGGAGCGACAAACCGGTGCGGCTGGCCCGGCTGGCCACCTCCCCGTTCACCGACCGGCTGGTGGCCAAGTTCGACCTGTCGGTGTCCGGGTGGCGGGGCAACGGTCGTGCCGGGGCGCGGTCGGACGGCCCGACCACCCCCGAAGCCCCTGCGGCTCGCCCCGCCGATGACGACAGTGGGCGCCCGTAGGCTTCCTCCCGTGCTGCGCGAGATCCGGATCCAGAACCTCGGCGTCATCGACGACGCCGTGCTCGAGCTGTCCGAGGGTCTCAACGTCGTCACCGGTGAGACCGGCGCCGGCAAGACCATGGTCGTGTCGGGCCTCGGGCTCCTGCTCGGCTCCCGCGCCGACACCGGCCGGGTGCGCGAGGGGGCGGACCGCGCGCTGGTGGAGGGCTTCGTCGAGGTGCCGGCCGACCACCCGGCCGCGGTGCGGGCCGCGGAGGCCGGCGGGGACGTGGAGGACGGCCTGATCCTCGCGCGTTCGGTCTCCCGGCAGGGCCGGTCACGGGCGCACGTCGGCGGCCGGTCGGCACCCGTGGGCGTGCTCACCGAGCTGGGTGAGCTGCTCGTGGCGGTGCACGGCCAGGCCGACCAGTGGCGGCTCCGTCGCCCGGAGCAGCACCGGATCGTGCTCGACACCTTCGCCGGCGACGCGGTCGCCGGGCCGGGTGGTCGCTGTGCCGAGCGCTACGCCGAGCTGCAGGACCTGCAGGGCCAGCTGCGGCACCTGCGCGAGCTGGGCCGCGACCGGGTGCGCGAGATCGACCAGCTGCGGGCCGCCCTGGAGGAGATCGAGCAGGTGGATCCCCAGCCGGGCGAGGACGTGGCTCTGCAGGAGGAGGCCGAGCGGCTGGGCCACGCCGACGGCCTGCGGGCCGCGGCCGGTGAGGCGCACCTGCTGCTCATGGGCGGCGACGACGCCCTCGCCGACGACGGAGCACCCTCCGCCGCGGTCGACCTGCTGGGCCGCGCCCGTGCGGCTCTGGGGCCGATGGCGGACCACGACCCGCGACTGACCGAGCTGGACCGCCGGCTGCGGGAAAGCGGCTACGCGCTCGCCGACCTCGGCGCCGAGCTGGCCGGTTACCTGGCCGACCTGGACGTCGACCCCGCCCGCCTGGCCTGGGTCAACGAGCGGCGAGCGGCGCTCACCTCGCTGCAGCGCAAGTATGGCGACACGGTCACCGACGTGCTCGAGTGGAGCCGGGGCGCCGCCGCTCGGCTCACCGAGCTCGAGGGGGTCGACGACCGGCTGGACGAGCTGGCCGAGCGGGAGGCCGAGGTGCGCGCCGACCTGGTGGCAGCCGCCCTGGAGTTGAGCAGCGCGCGACAGGAGGCCGCCGGGCGGTTCGCCGCCGAGGTCGCGGCCGAGCTCGAGCACCTGGCCATGGGCAACGCGGCGATCGAGGTCGCCGTCACCTGGCGGGAGCAGGAGGACGGTCTCGACGTCGGGCAGGGCCGCCGGGTGCGGTGCGGACCTGCGGGTCTGGACGACGTCGAGATCCTGCTGGCCGCCGGCTCCGGCGCGCCCCCGCGCAGCGTGGCCAAGGCCGCCTCGGGAGGCGAGCTGTCCCGGGTGATGCTCGCGCTCGAGCTGGTCACCGCCGGGGGAGACGTGCCCACCTTCGTCTTCGACGAGATCGACGCCGGGATCGGCGGGGCCACCGCGGTCGACGTCGGCGCGCGACTGGCCCGGTTGGCACGCACGGCCCAGGTCGTCGTGGTCACCCACCTGCCCCAGGTCGCCGCGTTCGCCGATCGACACCTCGTGGTCACCAAGACCGACGACGGCCACGTCACGGCCAGCGGGGTGACACCCGTCGAGGGGGAGGACCGGGTGCGGGAGTTGGCCCGGATGCTGGGCGGGACCGCTGACTCGTCGGTCGCGCTGGAACACGCCCGTGAACTGCTGGAGGCCTCCACGCCGGTGGGCAGCTGACCGGTCCGGCGAACCCGCAGGTCATGGCACGATAGCAAGCGATGAAACTCACCGTGCGCGGCTGGCGCGAACGTCACGTCGAGGCCCCCGGTCTCGGGGGAACGATCCGCGTCGACGCGCGCACCAAGGACCTCACCAAGCGGTTGGGTCACGGCGACATCGCGGTGATCAACCACGAGGACCTGGACCAGGTGAGTGCGCAGGCCCTGCTGGCGTGCCAGCCGGTGGCGGTCGTCAACGCCGCTGCTTCGACCAGCGGGCGCTACCCCAACCTCGGCCCCGAGATCCTGCTCGAAGGGGGCGTGATCCTCATCGACCGTGTGGGCGACGCCGTGATGGGTGCGGTCCGGGAGGGCCAGCGCGGCAGGATCGAGGACGGCGACCTCTACGTCGGCAACCAAGCCGTCGCGACCGGCATCCGGCTGACCATGGAGAGCATCCACCGGGCGATGGCCGACGCCCGGGCCGGCCTTGCCGTGCAGCTCGAAGCCTTCGCGTCCAACACGATGGAGTACCTCCAACAGGAGCGCGACCTGCTCCTCGACGGCGTCGGCCTGCCCGAGATCCGCACCGACATGGAGGGGCGCCACGTGCTGGTGGTCGTGCGGGGCTACCACTACAAGGACGACCTGCAGACCCTGCGCCCCTACATCCGCGAGTACCGACCCGTGCTGATCGGGGTGGACGGCGGTGCCGACGCCCTCGCCGAGGCCGGGCACCGGCCCGACCTCATCGTGGGCGACATGGACTCGGTCAGCGACGAGACGCTGACCTGCGGTGCGGAGGTGGTGGTGCACGCCTACCGCGACGGCCGGGCTCCGGGGCTGGAACGGGTGGAGGCGCTCGGCGTCCGCGACCCGGTGACCTTCCCGGTCACGGGCACGAGCGAGGACATGGCGATGCTGCTCGCCGACGGCAAGGGCGCCGTGGTGATCGTGGCCGTCGGCACCCACGCCACGCTCGTGGAGTTCCTGGACAAGGGCCGCGCCGGGATGGCCAGCACCTTCCTCACCCGGTTGCGGGTCGGAGGCAAACTGGTCGACGCCAAGGGAGTCAGCCGTCTCTACCGCGCGCGGGTGTCCACGCTGTCCCTGGTCATGCTCGTCGTCGCCGGACTGCTGGCGTTGGCCGTGGCCCTGGCCGCCACGTCCGCGGGCACGACCTTGCTGCAGATCCTGGCCGCCCGCTGGGACGACGTCTGGTCCTGGCTCGGGGAGATCTTCTCGTGATCGACTTCCGCTACCACGTGGTCTCCATCGTGGCCGTCTTCATCGCCCTCGCCGTCGGCATCGTCCTGGGGGCCGGGCCGCTCAAGGAGGACATCGGCAGCACCCTGACCGCGCAGGTGACCCAGTTGCGCGCGGACAAGGACGCGCTGCGCGAACAGCTCAAGGAGAGCCAGCAGGGCGTCAGCGCGCGTGACGAGTATGCCGAGCTGGTCACCCCGGGCGTCGTGCGTGGGCGGTTGACCGACCAGAAGGTGAGCCTGGTGGTCCTCCCGGACGCCGATGCCGACCTGGTCAAGCGGTCGGCGAACTCCCTGCGCACGGCGGGCGCCACCGTGATCGACACCGTGGCGGTCAAGGACGCGTGGGTCGACGAGGACAAGGCCTCCGGGCGGACCGAGACGGTCACCACCTTGGCCCCGAGGGTCGGGGTCGATCCGAACCTCACCAGTGCGCCGGAGCTGGCCGCGCTGGTGTTCAGCCGGGCCGTCTTCGGTCAGGCCGCGTCGCCGGGCGACCGCGGCGTCGAGGCTCGCGCCCAGGAGCGCGACCGGGTGCTCGAAGGTCTGCAGCAGGCCGGGCTGATCCAGCGCGATCCCGCCGAGCAGGGGATCCCGACCAGCGTGGTCGTGGTCGCCGGACCGCTCCCGGAGGACCAGGACGAGCGACAGCCGCGGGTGGCGAGCTTCCTGCGGCTGCTGGGGGCACTCGGCGAGGGCGCCCGGCCGACGGTCCTGGTCTCGGGCCACCAGCCCGGGCAGAGTGTGACGATGTCCAATGGCGTGGTGGCCGCCGTGCGATCGGACCCGACGCTCACCTCCGTCGTGTCCACCGTGGACGACGGCAACCTCGCGATGGGCCAGGGCACCCTCGTCCTCGCCCTGCACGGTGAGTACGACGGCGACAACGGTCACTACGGGTTGTCGGAGGACGCCGCGGCCGTGGCCCCGGAGCTCTCGGAGGACTCGTGACGCGTCCGGGTCGGGTGGTGCTGGGGGGTGTGGTCTCGGCCATGCTCTCCCTGGTCGCGGCCGCCGGACTGCGCAGCCGTCCGCCCGGGGGTGCCGCACGTTGGGAACGGACCAACCACCGCGGTGACCCGGTGACCCTGCTGGAGGGGCCGGCCCTCGTCCTCGGCACCGCCGCCACCTGCGCGACGGCCACCCGGCACCCCGGCGCGGCCGTGGCCGTCCTGGGGGCGGGCGCCTTCGGGGCGTGGGACGACCTGCACGGCGACGGTGACCGGCGCGGCCTGCGGGGCCACCTCAGCGCGCTCGCCCACGGCCGGTTGACCACCGGCGCGGTCAAGATCGTGGGGCTGGCCGTGACCGGTCTGGGCGCGTCCTGGCTGGCCGACCGGGAGCGAAGGGGCACGTCACTCGGGGCACGGGACACCCTCGTCGGCGGCGCCGTCGTGGCCGCGGCGGCCAACGTCGCCAACCTGTTCGACCTGCGCCCGGGGCGCGCGCTCAAGGTCGTCCTCACCTGCTGCGCGCCACTGCTGGCGCGAGGGAGCGGCCCGGCCGCGGTCGCCGCAGGCGCCTCGCTGGCCCTGCTGCCCGACGACCTCGCCGGTCGGTCGATGCTCGGCGACACCGGCGCCAACGCCGCCGGGGCGCTGGTCGGCACCGCGCTGCTCGACCGGACCGGCCGCCGCGGCCGCGTCGTGGCGCTCGGGGTGCTCACCGGCCTCACCCTGGCCTCGGAGCGGGTCAGTTTCACCAGCGTCATCGAGTCCACGCCCGGCCTGCGCGCGCTGGACGCGCTGGGTCGGCGGCACCCGGGGTGACCGCCACGTCCCGCCGCGTCGGCAGCGGGCTGCTGGCGGCGGCCGGCCTGCTCGCCGTCACCACGCTGCTGTCCCGGGTGTTCGGTTTCGGGCGCTGGCTGGTCTTCTCCGGCAGCGTGGGCACCACCTGCGTCGGGGAGGTCTACCAGAGCGCGAACCTGCTGCCCAACATCCTGTATGAGGTGGCCGCCGGCGGCGCGCTCGCCGCCGTCGCCGTCCCCCTCATCGCCGGCCGCCTCGGCCGGGACGACACCGCGGGCGCCGACCGTGCCGCCTCGGCGATGCTCACCTGGGCGATCGTCGTCCTCGTGCCCCTCGCGCTGCTGCTCGCCGCCTTCGCCCACCCGATCAGCAGCCTGCTGCTGGGCGGGGAGGGCTGCGCCGACGGTACCGAGGGCGCCGCGGTCGACCTGGGCGCCCAGATGATCCGCGTCTTCGCCCCGCAGGTCGCGCTCTACGGGGTGGGCATCGTGCTCGGCGGGATCCTGCAAGCGCATCGGAGGTTCCTGGCCGTCGCCGTGGCGCCGCTGCTGTCGAGCGTCGTGGTGATCGCCACCTACCTGCTCTACGCCCCGTTGGCGGGCAGCGCGGCAGGCGACCCGGCGACGCTCCCGGACGGCGCCGCATACACGCTCTCGGTGGGCACCACCCTGGGCGTCGTCGTGCTCAGTCTGCCCCTGCTGGCGCCGGTGCTGCGGGCCGGTGTCCGGCTCCGGCCGACGCTGCGCTTCCCGCCCGGGATGGCGCGTCGCGCCGGGTCGCTCGCGGCCGCGGGCGTGCTGGCGCTGGTGGCCCAGCAGCTGGCGGTGCTCGTCACGGTCTGGGTGTCCAACCGGCACGG
>CAYRLV010000224.1:0-6476 GCA_964425155.1 uncultured Ornithinicoccus sp.
CGAACGTCCGCACGACCATCTGCAGGCTGAGCGCCATGGGCAGCACGCCCAGGGCCCCGCTGGCCCGGGCCCGCTGCACCTGGCGCTCGGTGAGCGTTCGCATGGCCTCGGCATCCCACAGGTCCTGAGCAGCGTGCCCGGCCAGCCACATCCAGTGAAGCTCGAGCGCATCCAGTGGCTGCTCCTGGAACGCTTCGAGGGCACGCCGGACCGTGGGCAGCGCGGCGGTCTGCCCACGTGCGCACAGCAGAGCCTGACCCCGCAGCATCAGATCCTGGGCGCGGCCGGAATGATCATTCTCGGTCGCCTCGAGAATGGCCTCGGCGACTTGTGTGACGGCCCCGGGTTCGCCGAGCCGGCCTGCATACATGGCGGCGACCATGGCCTCCATGTAAGTGTCGCGGGCAAGTGCACGATCCAGCGGCTCCAGGTCCTGAGCAGCCGCGAGCAGCTGGAGCGGTGCACTGCGATCGCGGCGCAACGCGTATTCCGCGCGGGCGCGTAGCCGACCGATCAGTGCCTGCTGCAAGGTGGTCAGCGCCTGATCACGGGTGCTGTCCAGAAGGTGCAGCACGGCAGCTGGGGCGCCGGCATCGTGCTGGGCCTCGGCGGCCGCGATCAGGCGGTCCGCGCGGTGGCTCGATTCCGCTGACAACTCGGCGGCCCGGACGAGGAAGGCAGCGGCAGCAGCGACGCCGCCGCGGGTGCGGGCGCGCTCCGCGGACTGTTCGAGGTCGGCGGCCACCCGCTCGTCCGGCAGCACCGTCGCGCTCGCGCGGTGCCAGGCTCGTCGGTCCGGGTCGCGATCGGCGTCGGTGGCGTCGGCCAGCGCCGCGTGGACGACTCGTCGTTGCGTGGGCGACGCGGCGCGATAGACCGTGGACCGGACGAGCGGGTGGCGGAACTCGACGCGCGTGCCGACGGTGAGGGCGTCGGCCTGGAGGGCGGCGTCCAGGTCCTCGGGCTTCAGCCCCAGGAGGGCACTCGCCCGCTGGAGCAGTGCCCGGTCACCGGTGGGGTCAGCGGCCGCCAGCAGGAGCAGCGTGCGCGCGGCCTCCGGCAGTGGATCGAGGCGCGCCAAGAGCCCCTGTTCGATGCGACTCTGCACGGGCATCGAGCGGGCAAGGGCAAAGCCACCGGCCAGCTCTGTCGGGCTGAGTGCGCGGGGCAGCTCCTGCAGCGCCAACGGATTGCCCCGTGCTTCCCTGATCAACTGGTCACGCACCCGCTCGTCGATCGCACCCGGCAGAGCCAGCTTCAGCAGTTCTCGCGCGTCGTCGTCGCCCAATCCAGCGAGGACCTGTTGCGGCAGATCGGTGAACTGCTCGCTCACTTCGCGCATGACCAGCACCAGCGCGATCCCTTCGGCGCTGAGGCGGCGGGCAACGAAGGCCAGCGTGCCTGCCGACACCGGATCGAGCCACTGCGCGTCGTCAGCGATGCACAACACGGGGCCGTCCGCGGCCGCCTCGGTCAGCAGGCCGAGCGTGGCGAGCCCGACCACGAACGGGTTGGGAGCGCCCGACTCGCGCAATCCGAAAGCCGCCTCCAGCGACTCGCGCTGCGGGACGGGGAGACGATCCGAGAGCGTCATCATGTCTCGGCACAGGAGCTGTAGCCCGGCGTAGGCCAGTTCGATCTCGGACTCCGAGGCGACCACCCGCTGGACTCGCACGGTGGGTGGCAACTGCTCGGCGACCTGATCCAGCAAAGCGGTCTTGCCGACGCCTGGCGCACCGGAGACGACCAGCGCCCCGCTCTGGCCCGCGCGTGCTTGTCTCACGAGTGCGGTGAGCCGCGCCAGCTCGTCGTCACGCCCTCGCAGCCGTCCGGTGGCGCTCGATGAGGGGGTGGTCACGGGCGGGTGTTGGACGAAGCTCACCTGTCGCCTCCCGCGTCTCCTGGCCGGCCGATGGTGCTCCGACGCCCATGAGTCTATAAGGCCGTCGGCCGCCGTGCCCACGCTGCGCGAGGACGACATGGGCCCGGCGTTGGTCACCGTCGGAGGTCCGACAACGGCCACTGGGTGCAGCCCAGTGGCCGGGCTGGTGAGGTGACCGGTCGTCCCGACGGACTCGGAGTCGGAGGTGCCGCAGCAAGCATGGATCGAGTCACGGCATACGGCGATCAGGCCGCCGTCGGCAGATCGGACAGTCCACCCGAGAGAACGGAATCCGACATGAGCAGGCACATTCTCGAGACCGCGGCCCAGCAGTTCGCTGACGCCACCTCGCAACCCCCCTTCTTGTACGAGCTCGGCCCCGACGGTGCCCGCAAGGTGCTCGACGAGCTCCAGGCCGCGCCGATCGACAAACAGCACGTGACCGACACGTGGATCACTGTCCCGGCCGACGTCGGCGACGTGCGGGTTCGCCTCGTGAAGCCGGTGGATGCCGGTGAGTCGCTGCCGGTCATCCTCTACATGCACGGTGGCGGCTGGGTGCTCGGCAACGCAGACACCCACGACCGGCTGGTCGGTGAGCTGGCCGTCGGGGTGAACGCCGCCGTGGCGTTCGTCGAGTACGACCGCTCCCCGGAGGCTCGGTATCCCGTCGCCATCGAGCAGGGCTACGCCACCGCACGGTGGATCACCGAGCAGGGGAGGACCCAGGGTCTGGACGCGAGTCGCCTGGCCGTTGCCGGCGACTCGGTGGGCGGCAACATGGCTGCCGCCCTGACCATCATGGCCAAACAGCGGGGCGACGTCGCCTTCGTCCACCAGTCCTTGTTCTACCCGGTCACCGACGCCGCACAAGACACCGACAGCTACCGCGAATTCGCTGAGGGCCCGTTCCTCTCCGCCAAGGCGATGGCCTGGTTCTGGGACTGCTACCTGCCCGAACAGGCCCGGCGGGAGGAGATCACCGCCTCCCCGCTTCGGGCCAGCACCGACCAGCTCGCCGGCCTGCCCGAGGCGTTCGTGATCGTCGACGAGAACGACGTCCTCCGCGACGAGGGAGAGGCCTACGCCCGCAAACTCACCGAGGCGGGGGTCCGTACCACCAGCGTCCGCTACAACGGCACGCTCCACGACTTCATGATGGTCAACCTCCTGCGTCAGACCGCCGCCACGACGGGCGCGGTCGAGCAAGCCATCGGCGTGCTGCGCACGGCGCTGTGCACCAGCTGACACCACCCGGCCCGCCAACCGGGCCAACTCCACCCCCAGAACCACACGAGAAAGCAGCAGATCATGACTGACAACACACCCACCGTCGTCCTCGTCCACGGTGCCTTCGCCGAGTCCGCCAGCTGGAACGGTGTCATCGAACAGCTCCGGGCCACCTCCCTGGACGTCGTCGCCGTTGCCAACCCCCTGCGCAGCCTGGCTGGCGATGCGGCCTACCTGCGCGAGGTGATCGCCGGGATCGGCAGGCCCATCATCCTGGTGGGGCACTCCTACGCCGGCATGGTGATCACCGAAGCCGCAGCCGGAAACGACTGGGTCGTGGGACTCGTCTACGTCAACGCCTTCGCGCCCGAGCACGGGGAGAACGCGCTGCAGCTGTCGACGATGTTCCCCGGCAGCACGCTCGGTGAAGTGCTCACCGCCTACCCGGTCGCTCCGGGCGGGAAGGACTTCATGATCCGAGCCGACGCCTTCCACCGCCAGTTCGCGGCCGACGCCTCGACCAGTCAAGCCGCCTTGATGGCACGCACCCAACGACCAGTCACCGAAGCAGCCCTCACCGAGCCGGTCACCACGAATTCGCCAGCCTGGAAGCACCTTCCGTCATGGTTCGTGTTCAGCGACCGGGACCTCAACATCCCCGTCGCGCTCCACCGGTTCCAGGCCGAGCGTGCGGGCGCCCGGGTCAGCCGCGAAGTCGCTGGTGGCTCGCACGCGCTCCCCGTCTCGCGCCCCGAACCCGTCGCCGCGATCATCCTCGACGCGGTGCAAGCGGCGCAACGCCACGGTGCCGCCGCCAACTGACACGCCCGCCAACTCTCAGCTCGCCCCGCCCTACCCGGAGGCCCCCCATGTCCCATGACAACGACACGTTCAACGCACACCAACTCGAGGTGCTGATCACCGACGAGCTTGCCCACGTGGAGGCGAGCCGCCCCGATGACCCGCTGGTCGACTCCGATGCCGGATGGCGGCCCAACCCCACCGGCGTCAAGGCCTATGAGGCCCGGCTGCAGTCCTTGCGCAGCGCCGTTGTCGCCATCGAGGCCGCCGAAGCGGCCCCGTCCCCGGCACTGCCCCCGACGATGACGGCACCCGGATTCCGTCACAGCGACCCGATCGGTCGTCCGCAATGACCGCGCCCGCCTTCGTCATCGTCATGGGGGTCTCCGGCAGCGGTAAGTCCACCGTCGCCCAGGGACTCGCGAAAATCCTGGGCTGGGAATACGCCGAGGGCGACGACTTCCACCCGAAGGCCAATGTGGTCAAGATGGCTTCTGGCCGTCCGTTGACCGATGCGGATCGTTGGCCGTGGTTGAGGGCGATCGGGGCCTGGATCGACCGACGGCGGGCGGCCGAGACCAGCGCCGTCATCACCTGTTCCGCGCTGCGCCGGGTCTACCGAGACCTGTTGCGCGAGGGGCGTCCCGGCGTGCGTTTCTGCCACCTTGCTCCAGACGCCGGGGTTGTGGCCGCCCGGCTGGCCGACCGCACCGGGCACTACATGCCCGCGTCGCTGCTGCCGAGTCAGTTGGCGACGCTGGAGCCCCTGCAGGACGACGAGCCGGGAGTCGTCCTGAGCGTCGTCGACTCGCCGGCTGAGACCATCCGCGCCGCGCTCAAGGCGCTGGACCTGCCCCCAAGGACCCGTGATGTTGGCGACCTATGACCTGGTGCTCTGGGGCATGGCCGACGATCAGCGACTCAGCAGCGCCGGACACGTCCAGCTTCTCGTGGCCGCCCTGGCCGGCATCGTGACCGTCATCGTGCTGATCGTCTGGGCCAAGTTCCACCCATTCATTGGCCTGATGCTCGGGACCGCGGTCCTCGGCGCCGTGGCCGCCGTCCCGCCCCAGGACGTCGTGACCAGCTTCCTGGACGGCCTCGGCTCGACGTTCGGCGGCGTCGGCCTGCTGATCGCACTGGGGGCAATGCTGGGCAAGCTGCTGGCCGACTCTGGCGGAGCAAACGTCATTGTCGACACCATCATCAGCAGGGTGGGTCCCCGGGCCCTGCCGTGGGCGATGGCGCTGATCGCAGCCATCGTCGGGCTGCCGATGTTCTTCGAGATCGGCGTGGTCATCCTGGTCCCGATCATCCTGTTGGTGGTGCGCCGCACCGGCGCATCGCTGATGAGGGTCGGCATCCCCGCGCTGGCCGGCCTGTCCATTCTGCACGGACTGGTGCCGCCGCACCCCGGCCCGATGACGGCGATCAACCTGCTGCACGCAGACCTGGGCTACACCCTGGTCTTCGGGCTGCTGATCGCCGTGCCCACCCTGATCATCTCCGGACCTTTCCTCGCCCAGTTCGTGGATCGGTTGGTGCCGGTCAGTATCAGTCCGGTCGAGGCGGCGGGCTCCGCCGCGGGCGCGATACCGGAGCGCGACGCCGGGGCCAGGAGTTCGCATGTCGGGGTGCCACCCGCGGAGTCGCGCCATGCGGCACGGTCACAACCCCTCGCGACGGCGCCGACGACGGCCGTGCTCGACTCCGCGAAGGTGGTTCCAGGCCAGGCCAAGCGGCCCACCTTCGCGTTGGCGATCACCAGCATCGTCCTTCCCGTGCTGCTGATGCTCACTCGGGCGATCGCCGAATTCACCGTCCCAGGAGGCAGCACCCTGCGCGGCACCCTGGAGTTCCTCGGTGAGCCGTCGGTGGCGCTATTGGCCGGGGTGTTGGCGGCGATGCTGGCGCTCGGCCGCGCCTCGGGAATGCGCCGCGGCGAGATTCACCGGTCCCTCGGATCCGGACTTCCCGGGATCGCCTCGATCATGCTGATCGTCGCCGCCGGCGGTGGCTTCAAAACCTTGCTGTCCGAATCCGGGGTCGCCGGCGTCATCGCTCACTACGCCCAGCACGCGCACCTGTCGGTGCTGCTCCTGGGCTGGCTGGTGGCCGTCGGTATCCGCCTCGCGACCGGCTCGGCAACGGTCTCGACCATCACTGCAGCCGGCATCGTAGGGTCGCTGGCCCAGACGCTGGACAAGCCACACCTGGCGCTGCTCGTCCTGGCCATCGGCTCCGGATCACTGTTCTTCAGCCACGTCAACGATGCCGGGTTCTGGCTGGTGAAGGAGTACTTCGGCCTGACCGTGTGGCAAACCATCAAGTCCTGGTCGGTCATGGAGACGGTCATTTCGGTCACCGGACTCATCTGCGTCCTCGGCTTGGGAAGTGTCGTCTGACGGCTCCGCCACCCTCGAAGGGTCTGCCCGTGCCGTAAAGGGCCGGGTTGACCTGCGTCTGGTGGGACGTCACGGTCTTGCGACGCCCCACCATCGCGCCGTCGCCGGCTAGGTGCGGTCTTCTGTCGAGGCGCCTGGCGCGTTGACTTTGACCGACT
>CAYRLV010000225.1:0-6468 GCA_964425155.1 uncultured Ornithinicoccus sp.
GGATCGACGGCTTGTTCCGCCCGCCGTTCGTCTCCTCGCCGCGGCCGCGCAGCAGGTAGACCCCGAGGCCGATCGTCCGGGCCACCTGCGCCAGGGCGCGGCTGTTGACGACCGCGGCGCGCCGCTTGGCCAGTTGGCCCTCGGCGAGGTCGGGGTGTGCGGCGTAGAGCGTGTCGGTCACGACGAGCCCGAGGACCGAGTCGCCGAGGAACTCCAGGCGCTCGTTGTTGGGCAGTCCGCCGTGTTCGTAGGCGTAGGAACGGTGGGTCAGGGCACGCAGGAGCAGCGACTCGTCGACGTCCTCCCCGACCACCTCGCTGAGGTAGTGGGAGAGACCCTCGACGGGCCGCTGCGACGCGCCGTCACCCCGGATCTGGTCGGCCGGAGAGTCAGTCACGCGTGCGAGTCCGGTCAGCCCTGGTGCTCGGTGCGCTCCGCGGTGCCGTAGTGGCGACCGGCGTAGGTGCCACAGGACGGGCAGGCGGTGTGCGGCTGCTTCGGGGCCCGGCACTGGGGGCACGCGGTCAGCGTCGGCGCGCTCGTCTTCCAGTTCGCGCGGCGCGAACGGGTGTTGGACCGCGACATCTTCCGCTTCGGGACGGCCACGTCAGTTCCTCTTCTCGTCGGTACTGCTGCGGGCGGCGAGCTCCTGCAACGCCGCCCATCGGGGGTCGATCACTTCGTGCTGGTGCCCGGGATGGTCCGCGAGCCGCACCCCGCACTGGGAGCACAGCCCGGGGCAGTCCTCCCGGCACACCGGCTGGAACGGCAGTGACGGCACCACTGCGTCCCGCAGCACGGGCTCGAGGTCGAGCAGGTCGCCCTCGAGCTCGTACACGTCCTCCTCGTCCTCCGGTGCCCCCACCTCGTGGTGGTGCGCGGCCCGGTCGGCGTAGGCGAACAGTTCCTGGAAGGTCACGTCGACCGGGTGGTCGACCTGGTCCAGGCACCGCACGCAGGCACCGACCGCCGTGGCTCGCACCGAGCCGGTGACCAGCACGCCCTCGACGACGGACTCCAGCCGCACGTCCAGCTCCACGGGCTGTCCGGCGGGCACGGCGATCACGTCGGTGCCGAGGTCGTCGGGCGCCTCGACGGTCCGGGAGACCGACTTCATCGACCCGGGTCGTCTCCCCAGGTCCTTGAGGTCGAACACCAGGGGCAGGCGCGGGTCGAGGTGGTTCATGACTCCACAGTCGTCGAGGTGGCTCGGTCCAGGTCACGGCGGACGAAGACCGACACATGAGGTTACCGGAGCAGGTGCTCCCCGCCCAAACCGGCGGCGGCCCTCCGGCCCGGTGCCGGGAGCCGCAGCTCACGTATGGCGGGTGCGCGCCCGCCATACGTGCGGCGGCTCACGTCCGCCGCGCCTCCCGCACCCGGTCCAGCAGCGGACCGAGCACCGGCTCGGGCACCATCGCCGACACGTCGCCGCCGAGACCCGCGACCTCGCGGATCAGCGAGCTGGACAGGTGGCCGAGGGCGGGGTCGCCGGGCAGGAAGACGGTCTCGACGCCGGTCAGCTGCCGGTTCATCAGCGCCATCGGCAGCTCGTAGGCGAAGTCGGTGTCGCTGCGCAGGCCCTTGAGGATGGCCTGGGCCCCGACCTGGCGGCACACGTCGACCAGGAGCATCCCGGCGAACGCCTCGACGCGCACGTTGGCGAGGTCGGTGAGCGAGCGGCGCAGCAGCTCCTGCCGCTCCTCCGCCGTGAAGGTGCCCCGCTTGGCCGGGTTGTGCAGCACGGCCACCACGACCTCGTCGTAGAGCTCGCTGGCGCGCCGGAACACGTCCAGGTGACCCAGCGTCACCGGGTCGTAGGAGCCGGGGCACACGCACCGGCGGATCACCTCGCTCATCGCCCCGAACCTAGCAGCGGCCGCCCCCTCCAACGCCGACCGGACACCGCTGGGGTGAGTGCTCACGGCGTCGGTCGGCCGGGTGCGCTCACGGAACGGGTGTCCGGTCGGGTGGGCCGTCAGGCGATCTCGCCCTCGCCGACGAACTCGGCGAACCACAGCGTCGTCTCGCCGTAGCGCCGCGGCCCGATCAGCTCCACCCGGCCCGGCCACAGCGGCTCGGGTGACCGGGTCGAGCGCTCGACGACGAGCAGCGCCTCGTCCTCGAGCCACTCCTGCTCGACGAGCAGCCCCAGCGCCGTGCTCAGCTCCTCCTGGGAGACCGCGTATGGCGGGTCCGCCAGCACCAGGTCGACGGCACCGACCGCGCCGCTCGCCCCGGTGGCCCCAGTGGCCCCGGTCGCCCCGGTCGCGTCGGTCGTCGCTCCCGCCGACCGGGGCCCGGAGCGGAGCACCCGCTCGACCGGCTCGGCCCGCACCTGCACCCCGGTGAGGCCGAGCTCCCGCACGTTGCGCCGGGCCACCGCCGCGGCAGCCCGGTTCGACTCGACCAGCACGACCCGGGCGGCCCCGCGGCTGCGGCACTCCAGTCCGAGGGCGCCGGAGCCCGCATACAGGTCGAGCACGTGGGCCTCGTGCAGCACCTCCAGGTGCTCGAGCCGGGAGAAGAGCGCCTCGCGCACCCGGTCGCTCGTCGGCCGGGTACCCCGGCCCGTGGGGGTGTGGATGCGGCGGCCGCCGACCGACCCCGCGATGATGCGCGTCACGCCGTCATCCCGTCACCCACGCTCCAGGTAGGTGACCTGCTCGGCGTCGAGCACCTCGCCGATCCGCTCGCGCAGCACCGGGTGGCCCGCGAGGTCGGGGTCCTCCGCAGCGATCCGGCGCGCGTCCTGCTGGGCCTCGACGATCAGCTCCTCGTCGCGCAGCAGCTGGAGGAACCGCAACTGCCGCCGGCCCCCGGACTGGCTGGCACCGAGGACGTCGCCCTCGCGGCGCTGTTCGAGGTCGACGCGGGACAGCTCGAACCCGTCGGTGGTCGCCTCGACCGCCTGCAGCCGCTCGAGGGCGCTCCCCTCCCCCACGTCGGACATGAGCAGGCACAGCCCGGGTGCCGAGCCACGGCCGACCCGGCCGCGCAGCTGGTGCAGCTGGGAGACGCCGAACCGCTCGGCGTCGACGATGACCATGACCGTGGCGTTCGGGACGTCGACGCCCACCTCGATCACCGTCGTGGCGACCAGCACATCGATCTCGCCGGCCGCGAACGCCCGCATGGTGGCGTCCTTCTCGTCGGCCGGCATCCGCCCGTGCAGGACCGCGAGCCGCAGCCCGGACAGGGCGGACACCTGCTGCAGCCGTTCGAACTGCTCGTAGACGCCGGTCATCGGCCGCTCGCCGGTCTCCTCCTCGGGTGCGCCCTCGACGCCCTGGTCGTCCTCGTCCGAGGAGTCCTTGGTGACGGCGGCGTCCTGCGGCGGATCACCGATCCGCGGGCACA
The DNA here is from genome assembly GCA_964425155.1 of uncultured Ornithinicoccus sp. Taxonomy (GTDB): domain Bacteria; phylum Actinomycetota; class Actinomycetes; order Actinomycetales; family Dermatophilaceae; genus Segeticoccus. Next base: position 3,361 of record CAYRLV010000225.1, read on the forward strand.
CGACGTAGGCCTGGTGGCCGGCGCGCACCTCCTCCGCCACCCGCTCCCAGGTGCGCTGCACCCAGCGCTCGTTGCCGCCGGGCACCACGTGCGTCGAGATCGGCGAGCGCCCCTGCGGCAGCTCGGTCAGCGTCGAGGTCTCCATGTCCCCGAACACGGTCATGGCCACGGTCCGCGGAATCGGGGTCGCCGTCATCACCAGCACGTGCGGCGGCTGAGCGGCCTTGCCGCGCAACGCGTCCCGCTGCTCCACCCCGAACCGGTGCTGCTCGTCCACGACGACCAGGCCCAGGTCGGCGAACTGCACGTGCTCCTGGATCAGTGCATGGGTGCCCACGACGATGCCGGCCTCGCCGGAGGCCGCCTCCAGGAGGTTCTTGCGCCGTAGGGCGGCCGGCTGGCTGCCGGTCAGCAGCGCCACCCGGGTGCCGATCTCGCTCCCGCCGAGCATCCCTCCCTCGGCCAGGTCCCCCAGCATCGTCGTGATCGACCGGTGGTGCTGCTGCGCCAGGACCTCGGTGGGGGCGAGCAGCGCTGCCTGGCCGCCGGAGTCGATCACCGACAGCATCGCGCGCAGCGCCACGACGGTCTTGCCGGAGCCGACCTCGCCCTGCAGCAGCCGGTGCATCGGGTGCGAGCTGGCCAGGTCCTGCGCGATGACCTCCCCGACCTCACGCTGTCCGTCGGTCAGCGCGAACGGCAGCCGGGCGTCGAACTCCTCGAGCAGGCCGCCCGGGACGGACCGGCGCGGCGTCGCCGGCTCGGCGCGCTGGGCCTCGCGACGCGCGGCGAGCGCCGCCTGCACGACGAACGCCTCCGCATACCGCATCCGTCGCTCCCCACGACGGACCTCCCCCCGGTCCTTCGGCAGGTGCAGCGACCGGTAGGCCTCGAGCTCGCCGACGAGCCCGCGCGCCCGACGGACGTCCGGCGGGACCGGGTCGGGCAGCTCGTCCAGGTGGTGGAAGACGATCTTGACCGCCTGGGTGACCATGAGCGAGGTGACGCCCTTGACGTCGAGGTAGACCGGCACGAGACCGCCCTCGTAGACGTCGAGCTCGTCGCCGTCCGCACCGATGATCGCGTAGCTCGGGTGGGTCAGCTGGAAGGTCCCGCGGTAGCTGCCGACGGTGCCGGCGAACATCCCGCGACGTCCCGGCACCAGCCGCTTCTCGTGCCCGTAGGGCTTGAAGAACGTGGTCGTCATGTCGTGCTTGCCGTCGGTCAGGGTGACCGTGAGCATGCGTCCCTTCCGGCGCCGCATCGGCCGCATGACCGCAGACTTCACCGTCGCGATCACCACGGTGTAGTCGCCCTCGCTCAGCTCGGACAGGTCGCTCACCACGTCCGGGTCGAGGTGGCGGCGGGGCAGGAAGTCGAGCAGGTCGCCGATGGTCTCCAGGCCGCGGGCCTTGGTGAGCTTGGCGGCCACGTCGGGGACCACGGAGCGCAGTCGGGTGTCCCGGTCGGCCACGCTCACTCCACCCCCAGCAGCAGCAGGTGGGCCGGCAGCCCGCCGTCCACGACGGTGATCTCGAGCTCGGTGCGCCATCCACGCGCCGCGGTGGCGACGGACTCGGCCAGGCCGTCCGGCGCCTCCTTCCCGGTGACCAACGTCAACAGCTCACCGCCGTCGCGCACCAGCAGGCCGGCGACCTGCGTCGCCACGTCGGACGGGTCGGTGCCGAGGCAGACGACGTCGTCCCCGACGAGGCCGAGGACGTCGCCTGCCCGGCAGGGCCCCGCGCCGGTCATCGCGTCGCGGTCGGCCACGGCCACACCGCCGGCACGGGTGGCCTCGGCCGCGGCCCTCATCGCGGCGAGGTTGTCGGCCGCCGACCGGTCCGGGTCGAACACCGCCACCGCGGCGACGGCCTGCGGCACGGTCCGTGCGGGGACGACCTCGAGGCGCAGTCCCTCGTCGCCCGCGGCACGAGCGGCGGCCTGCGCCGCCAGCTCCGTGTCCCGGTCTGCCGGCAGCACGAGCACCCGGGCCGCGTCGGTGCGTCGCGCCGCGGCCAGGAGCTCGCCCACCGAGGCCCGCCGTCCGGGAGCACTCGACACGACCTGCGCACCGCCCGAGCGAAACAGGTCCGCGAGACCGTCGCCGGCCGCGCAGGCCAGCACCGCGACGGCTGCCCCGGCCGTCGCGCGTGCCGGGTGCTCCCGTTCACCGGTGCTGGGGTCGGAGAAGCGGGTGACCGCGATCCGGTGCGGACGCCCGGCCCGCACCCCGGCCTCGAGGGCCGCCCCGACGTCGTCCACGTGGACGTGCACGTTCCACACCTGCGGACCGCCGACCACGATCAGTGAGTCCCCGAGCCGGTCGAGCTCGTCCCGCAACGCCGCCACGGACGCGTCGTCCGCGTCCTCGAGCAGATACATGACCTCGTATGCGGGGCCGTCACCCGCGTCACCCGGCTCGCCTCGGCCGGCGGCGTCGCCGTCGCTCCCGGTGTCGCCGTCGGAGCCCGGGTCGGCATCGATGTCGGCATCGGCACGGGCACCACCCCCGGTGGGGACCGGCGCCGGCGCCCGTCGTTCGCGCCACCACCCCTCGTCGACCGGGTGGTCGCCCGCCAGCACCCTCTCCAGGGACTCGAGCACCACGACGTAACCCGCGGCGCCGGCGTCCACCACGCCGGCCCGCGCCAGCACGGCCAGCTGGCCCGGGGTCCGGTCCAGCGCCTCGCGGGCAGCGGCGAGCGCGGCCTGCGCCACGGCATACAGGTCCGTCGTCGCGACCCGCTCCGCGGCGTCGGCCGCGGCGTCGGCGACGGTGAGGATGGTCCCCTCGACCGGCCGGGTGACGCCGGCCCGGGCCAGGTCGCTCGCGCGTCGGAGGGCTCGGGCGAGGGCCGGCCCGTCCAGACCGGCGCGGCCGCTCTCGGCCACGACCTCGCTGAACCCCCGCAGCAGCTGCGACAGGATCACGCCGGAGTTGCCGCGGGCGGACAGCAGCGCGGCACTCGCGAGCGCGGCCGTCTCGGCGGGGAGGTCGGGCGCGGTCGCCGTCTGGGACCTGCCGCGCAGCGACTCCAGGGCGCCGTCGACGGTGAGGTAGAGGTTGGTGCCGGTGTCGCCGTCCGGGACCGGGAAGACGTTGAG
>CAYRLV010000226.1:0-6463 GCA_964425155.1 uncultured Ornithinicoccus sp.
GTCGTAGTCGTCCAGCGCCTCCGGGTGGTTCAGGTCGAACGCGGGGCGCTCGGACCGGATGCGAGGGATGGACGTGAAGTTGTGGCGCGGCGGCGGGCAACTCGTGGCCCATTCCAGCGATCCGCCGTAGCCCCACGGGTCGTTGACGGTGACCTTCTTGCCGTTGCGCGCGGTGATCCAGACGTTCAGGAAGAACGGGATCATCGAGGCGCCCAGGATCATTGCACCGATCGTGGACAGCTCGTTCTCCCACGCCCAGCCGTCGCTCGGCGCCCAGTCGGCGTAGCGGCGGACCATGCCGTCGACGCCCACCCAGTGCTGCACGAGGAAGGTCATGTGGAAGCCGATGAACAGCGTCCAGAAGTGCACGTAGCCGAGGCGCTCGTTGAGCATCTTGCCGGTCCACTTCGGCCACCAGAAGTAGAAGCCCGCGAACATCGCGAACACCACGGTGCCGAACACGACGTAGTGGAAGTGGGCGACGACGAAATAACTGTCGGTGACGTGGAAGTCCAGCGCGGGGCTGGCCAGGATGACACCGGTCAGGCCACCGAACAGGAACGTGGTGAGGAACCCGAGGCACCACAGCATCGGGGTCTCGAAGGTCAGGGACCCGCCCCACATGGTGCCGATCCAGTTGAAGAACTTCACCCCGGTGGGCACCGCGATCAGCATCGTCATGACCGAGAAGAACGGCAGCAGCACCTGGCCGGTGGCGTACATGTGGTGCGCCCACACGGTCATCGACAGCGCCGCGATCGCGATCGTCGCCATGACGAGGGTCTTGTAGCCGAAGATCGGCTTGCGCGAGAACACCGGCAGGATCTCGCTGATCAGGCCGAAGAAGGGCAGCGCGATGATGTAGACCTCGGGGTGGCCGAAGAACCAGAACATGTGCTGCCAGAGCATCGCACCGGCGCCCTCGGGATCGAAGACGTGCGCGCCTGCGACGCGGTCGGCGCCCAGCCCGAACAGCGCGGCGGCCAGCACCGGGAAGACCATCAGCACCAGGATCGAGGTCACCAGCACGGTCCAGCTGAAGACGGACATCCGGAACATCGTCATGCCGGGTGCGCGCATGCAGATGATCGTGGTGATGAAGTTGACCGAGCCGAGGATGGTGCCGAAGCCGGCGAGCGCCAGGCCGAAGACCCACAGGTTGCCGCCCAGGCCCGGGCTGTACGTGGTGTCGGACAGCGGCGCGTAGGCGAACCAGCCGAAGGAGGCCGCACCACCGGGCGTGAGGAAGCCGCCGACCGTGATGAGGCCGCCGAACAGGTACAGCCAGTAGGCGAACGCGTTCAGCCTCGGGAAGGCGACGTCCGGGGCACCGATCTGCAGCGGCATCAACGCGTTCGCGAACGCCGCGAACAGCGGGGTCGCGAACAGCAGCAGCATGATCGTGCCGTGCATGGTGAACAGCTGGTTGAAGTGCTCCGGGTCGTCCACCACCTGCAGGCCGGGCTCGAGCAGCTCGGTGCGGATCAGCAGCGCCATCACGCCGCCGAGCAGGAAGAAGACGAACGAGGTGATGAAGTAGAGGTTGCCGATCGTCTTGTGGTCCGTGGTGGTGGCCCACTGGACCACGAGTCGACCGGGAGAGCGGACCGGTGCCGGTGGGGCGGTGACCGGCGTGGTGGTGCTGGGCGGGGTGATCGTCGCCATCACTTGCTCCCGTCATTCTTCGGCAGGTACTGCTGGTCGCGGCCGATGATCCCCTCGCGGCTCAGCGAGTTGGGCAGCTGGCCAACGTTGCCCTGGGCCTTGAGCTCCTTCAGGTGCTGGTGGTAGTCCGCCTCGGACACGACCTTGACGTTGAACAGCATCTCGGAGTGGTAGGCCCCGCACAGCTCGGCGCACTTGCCCTGGTAGGTGCCGGTCTCGGTCGGCACGACCTGGAACCGGTTGACCTGGCCGGGGAGCACATCGAGCTTCTGCAGGAACTGCGGCACCCAGAACGAGTGGATGACGTCCCGCGAGGTGAGGATGAACTCGACCCGCTTGTCCACCGGCAGCCACAGCGTGGGCAGCGTCTCCTCCACCCCGGGCTTGCCGGTCAGCTCGGCGTGCGTGCCGGCCTCGTAGGTGTTGGCGTCGACGTAGTTGAAGTCCCAGCTCCACTGCTTGGCGACGACGTTGATGGTGACGTCGGGCTTCTTGCTGACGTCCATCAGCGCGTTCTCGGTCGTGACGGTGTGGCCGAACAGCACCGCCACCATGAAGACCGGGACCACGGTGTAGAGGATCTCGATCGGCACGTTGTAGCGCATCTGCTCGGGCAGGCCGACGTCGTCCTTCTTGCGCCGGTAGCGCACGATGCACCAGATGGTCAGCCCCCACACCAGCACACCGACGGCGAGGGCGGCGATCCAGGCGCCGTTCCACAGGCTCTGGACCTTCGCCGCGTTCTCCGTGACCCCGTGCGGCAGGAATCCGCGCTCCACAGCGGTGCCGCACCCGCTGAGGGCTGCCACGCACAGCAGGGCCAGACCGGTCACGGTCAGGCCCCGGCGGGTGGTCACCCGCGTGGGAGAGTCATCGTGCCGACGCAAGGAGCGCACCTTCCTGGCGATATGACGGGTCTGCCAACGACCGAAACCCTACTCCAGCCGGGCGCCCGCGTCCCGGTAGGGGCCGGTACCGTCGTGGCGTGCCTACGCAAGCGGTGGACCGGGGCCAATCCGGCCGGCTGGAACGGGCCTTCCTCGACGCCGCCCAGGCACCGATGCTGCCGGCCGCCAGGGCCACCCTGGACCTCGCCTGGGAGCAGGGTTTCGCCGACCCGGAGCGCCTGTATGCGGAGGCCCGCACCTCCCGCGCGCTGCTCGACCAGGCGCGCGCGGTCGTGGCCGACGGCCTGGGAGTGCGCCCCGCCGAGGTGTCCTTCCTGCCGGGTGGCCCGATGGCCCTCCGGACCGCCGTCGAGGGCCTGCTCGAGGCCGGGCGGCGGCGGGGCGGTCGGGTGGTCTCCAGCGCGGTCGACCAGTCGGTCCTGCTGGTCCCGGGCCGACACCGGGCCGCGTGGCACGACGACCCCGAGCGGTTCGTGGAGGTCCCGGTGGACGAGCGTGGCCGGGTCGACGTCGACGCGTTCGCTGCGGCGGTCGGTGTCACCGGGACGGTGGCAGCCACCCTGCAGGCGGCCAACGCGGAGGTCGGCACCCGCCAGCCGCTGGCAGAGGTGCACGCGGCCTGCCGCGAGCACGGCGTGCCGCTGGTCGTGGACGCGACCGCATCGCTCGGCCGGGACCCCGTGCCGCGCGCCTACGACGTGCTCGTGGGCGACGCGCGCTCGTTCGGCGGTCCCCCGGGCGTCGGCCTGCTGGTGGTGCCGGAACGGGTGCGCTGGCGGCTTCCGGGGCCCCCGTCCGGCATCGAGCACTCCCGCTCGGCGGTGACGCCGGTGGTGCCGCTGGCCCTGGCGACCGCGGAGGCCTGGCGGCAGACCGCCGCGGTCCGGGAGGCCGACGCACGCGCGGCCCACGCGCTGGTCGACCGGATCCGCGCGGCGGCCGGCGCGGTGCCGGACGTCGAGGTCGTGGGCGACGACGTCGACCGGCTCCCCCACGTGGTGACCTTCTCCTGCCTCTACGTGGACGGCGAGGCGCTGGTGACCGAGCTCGACCGGCGCGGCTTCGCGATCGCGTCCGGCTCCGCCTGCACCTCGAGTGCGCTGGAACCCAGCCACGTGCTCGCCGCCATGGGCACCCTCACGCACGGCAACGTCCGGATCACCCTGCCGCTGGAGGCGGTGCGCCCGCAGCGTGCCGAGGACGTCGACCGCTTCCTGCGCGAGCTGCCCGACGCGGTCGCCTCCGTGCGGGCCCGGCTCGGGGCGGACCGGCTGTGATCCGCCTCCGGATCGACGCCCGCGGTGAGCGGTGCCCGCTCCCGGTGATCCGGCTCGCGGAGGCGGTGCGCGACCACCTGCAGCCCGCGTCCTCCTCCGCGGCAGCAGCGGCGCCTCCGGACACCCTCGAGGTGACCGTGCTGGCGACCGACCCCGCCGCCCGGCACGACATCCCGGCCTGGTGCCGGATGCGCGGCCACGCGCGGCCGCGGGAGGAGAACCGCGGCGACCACACGGCATACGTCGTCGTGGTGACGGCGGGTCAGTCGGAGAACGCCTCCGGCAGCTGAACCGGCAGGGCCGCGGCGAGCCGGCGCAGGTAGTCGTCGCGCGGCACCTCGACGACGCCGAGGGAGCCGAGGTGGTCGGTGCGCCACTGCACGTCGATCAGCCGGCGCGGGTCGCCGTCGGCGGTGACCCGCTCGACCATCGCGACGACCGCGACCTTGGACGCGTCGGTGCGGCGGTGGAACATCGACTCCCCGGCGAACAGGCCGCCGATGGCCAGCCCGTAGAGCCCGCCGGCGAGCTCGCCGTCCTGCCACACCTCGACCGAGTGCGCCCAGCCCAGCTGGTGCAGGGCGCGGTAGGCGGAGGCCACCTCGGGGCTGATCCAGCGTCCCTCCCGCGACGGGTCGGCGCACCCGTCGACCACGTCGGCGAAGGCCCGGTCCACGGTGACCTCGAACCGGCGCATCGACCGCCGCAGCGACCGGCTCACCCGCACACCGCCGGGCAGCAGCACCCCGCGCGGGTCGGGCGACCACCAGCCGATGGGGGCGGCGCCGTCCTCCCCCAGCCCCATCGGGAACAGGCCGCGACGGTAGGCGGCCAGCAGGGTGCCGGGGGCGAGGTCGGCGCCGACACCGACCAGGTCCTCCCCCGGCCGAGCCGACTCGAGCGTGAGGTGCCACGGCGTGGCGGGCGGCTCGATCGGCATACGGATCAGGTCAGGAGCGCAGGCACTGCAGGTGCGGTTCGACCCGGGCGGCGGGCTCGTCGCCGTAGGCCTCGGCGAACCGCCCGAGGAACTCGCTCTGGTAGAGGACGTACTCCTGGGTGCCGACCGTCTCGATCACGTAGGTCGCGAGCATCGAACCGAGCTCGGCGCAGGTCTGCAGGTCGAGCTCCCAGGCGAGCCCGGCGAGGAACCCGGCGCGGAAGGCGTCGCCGACACCGGTCGGGTCGGCGCGGCGCAGCTCACGGGCGACCGGGACCGACAGGTCGGGGTCGCCGCGGCGCTGCACCACCACACCGTCCTTGCCGCGGGTGACCACCCGGGTGCCGACCCGGTCGAGGATCTCGGCGCCGGACCAGCCGGTCTTCTGCTCGATCAGGTGCGCCTCGTACTCGTTGGAGAACAGGTAGGCGGCACCGTCGATCAGCCGGCGGATGAACGGACCGTCGGCGAAGGCGAGCTGCTGGCTGGGGTCGGCGACGAACGGGATGCGCCGGGCCCGGCAGTCCTGGGTGTGCCGCCGCATACCCTCCGGATCGTTGGCGCCGATGAGCACCAGGTCGAGGCCGCCGACCCGCCGGGCGACCGGCTCCAGCTCGATCTCGCGGGCCTCGCTCATCGCGCCCGCGTAGAACGTGGCGATCTGGGCCATGTCGTCGTCGGTGGTGCAGACGAACCGGGCGGTGTGCCGGGTGTCGGAGACCCGCACCGAGGCGCAGTCGACGCCGTGCCGCTCCAGCCACGAGCGGTAGTCGACGAAGTCCTCCCCGACCGCGCCGACCAGGATCGGGGAGAGCCCCAGGTTGGCCATGCCGAACGCGATGTTGGCCGCGACCCCGCCCCGGCGGATCTGCAGCTCGTCGGCGAGGAAGGACAGCGAGATCTTGTCGAGTTGCTCGACCACGAGGGAGTCGGCGAACCGACCCTTGAAGGTCATCAGGTGGTCGGTGGCGATGGAACCGGTCACGGCGACGTTCACGAGACGGCAACCTACCTGACGGATCGTCCCCCGGGACGGCGACGGCCGGCAGCCGCGAGGGCTACCGGCCGCCGGGGTCCGGAGGTGCGGGAATCAGCTGAACGAGTCACCACAGGCGCAGGACGAGCCCGCGTTGGGGTTGTCGATGGTGAAGCCCTGCTTCTCGATGGTGTCGGCGAAGTCGATCGAGGCGCCCTCGAGGTAGGGAGCGCTCATCCGGTCGACCACGACCTCGACGCCGTCGAACTCGCGCACGAGGTCACCGTCGAGGCTGCGCTCGTCGAAGTAGAGCTGGTAGATCAGCCCGGAACAGCCGCCCGGCTGCACGCCGATCCGCAGCCGCAGGTCGTCCCGACCCTCCTGTTCGAGCAGGCTCTTGACCTTGCCCGCGGCCACTTCCGTGAGCAGCACGCCGTGCGTGGGGGCGTCGGTGGCCGCGTCGGCGACCGCCGTCTGAGTGTCCGCCTGGTCCGTCATCCTGTGCGTCCTTCGCGTCGAGGGTGTGCCCTGTGGGCTGTTGCCGGTGGCGCTCCCACCCGCAGTCCAGCCGCAACGGCTGTTCAACACCGTGGCCGGGCCGGTTGTTCCCGACCACCTCCAGCGTACGACAGCCCGGACCGGCGGGGTGACCGCCACCCGGTGGGCGCGTCAGACCGACCAGGTGACCGCCACCCGG
>CAYRLV010000227.1:0-6449 GCA_964425155.1 uncultured Ornithinicoccus sp.
TCACCCGGGTGCTCGTGATGCTGCTCGCCGCACCGCTCCTCGCCCGGCTGCTCACCCGGGATCGTCGGGCCTGACCGGCCCGTCACCGCACCCACTCGAAACTCAGCAACGTTGACAGGCCACCCTCGCTTCAGTACTTTGACGCCGTCTTCAATTTATTGAGGTGGCTCATGGCCCCGTCCACACCGTCCGACGCATCCCTGCACGACGAACTCGCGCGGCTCGGCGCGCTGGTGCGTCAGCGGCGCACCGAGCAGGGCTTGAGCGTGGAGGCCCTGGCCGGCACGGCCGGACTGAGCAGCGGGATCGTGAGCATGATCGAACGCGGACAGGGCAATCCGTCGCTCAGCACGTTGCAGCGACTCGCCCTGTCACTGGACCTGCCCCTCGGGCAGTTCTTCCAAGGGCCTGGGACCAGTGGCTCCGTCGTGCGCGCGGACGCCCGCAAGAAGCTACACCCGACCGAGGGCCTGGTCTACGAGTTGCTCACCCCGGACCTGAACCGCAAGCTCGAGATGCTGCGGATCCAGATCCCGCCGGGCTGGAGCAACGAGAACCAGCCGTTCCTGCATGACGGCGAGGAGTGCGTGCACCTCGTCTCGGGCTGGCTACAGATCCATGTCGGCCACGACGACTTCGAGCTGTGGACCGGCGACACCATCACCTACGACCCCGGACTGCCGCACTGGTACCACAACCCGTCCGACCAGCCCGCGCACACCTTGGGCGTGGTGACTCCCCCATCGTTCTGATCCTGTTCCCCCGAACCCATCGGAGAAGCCATGACACACATGGATAAGGCGCACGCATCGAAATCCCGCAGCCCCAAGGCACGACGTGCGCGTGGCGTGGTGCGCGGAGGGGCTGCCGCCCTCACGATCGCCCTGATCCTGGCCGCCTGTTCCGGCGGCGGGGAATCCGTTGACATGGGAGGCGGCTCCGGCGGCAGCGAGGGGTCCGGTGGGGGCGAGGGCACCGGCAGCAGGACCTTCACCGCAGCCATCAGTGCGCAACCGGACAAGCTCGATCCGCAGAAGACGACCGCCTACGCCAGCTTCCAGGTGCTGGAGAACGTCTACGACACCTTGGTGGTACCCGATCCCAAGACCATGACCTACGAGCCCTCGCTTGCGACGAAGTGGACGACCAGCAAGGACAACTTGACTTGGACCTTCACCCTGCGCCGGGGCGTCACGTTCCACGACGGCTCGGACTTCGACGCGTCCGATGTCGTCTACAGCTACGACCGGATCATCAAGGGCAAGTTGTCCAACGCTTACCGATTCGCCACGGTCAAGGACGTCACGGCCGTGAACGACCACACGGTGCGGATCGATCTGAAGAAGCCCACGCCCAACCTGCTGGACGATCTCGGATCCTTCAAGGGTATGGCGATCCTCCCGGAAGGTGCGGACAAGAAGTTCGACCTCAACAAGGAGGACGCCGGGACCGGCCCGTTCACGATTGAGTCGGTCGAGCCGGACGGAATCACGCTGAAAAAGTTCGACGACTACTGGGGCGACGGCCCGTTCGTCGACACGGTCCAGTACAAGTTCATCAAGGAGCCGAGCACCGCGCTCACGGCGCTGAAGACCGGCGAGGTCGACTGGACCGACAACATCCCACCGCAGCAAATCAGCCAGCTGGCCGACGATGACAGCGTGGTCTTCAAACAGGTTCCGAGCGTCGATTACTGGTACCTCACGATGAACTTCGACCGTAAGCCCTTCGGCGATCTCAAGGTCCGCGAAGCCATTTCGTATGCCATCGACAGGAAGGCGATCACCGAGGCCGCGAAGTTCGACGGCGCCACGGTCAACGAGACAGCCATCCCCGAGGGGAGCTACTGGTATGACGACTACTCCCCATACAAGCACGACCCGCAAAAGGCGAAGGCGCTGCTCAAGGAGGCCGGTGTCTCCAACCTGCAGATGAAACTCATGGTGACCGACGAATACCCCGAGACGGTCCAGGCAGCCCAGGTTATCGAGGCCGAACTAGCCGACGTCGGCATCAAGGTGAAGATCCAGGTCGAGGACTTCGCCACCTGGCTCGACCGTGAGGGCCGGGGCGACTTCGACGCCTTCATGCTCGGCTGGCTCGGCAACCACGACCCGTTTGGCTTCTACGACTCCCAACACCGGTGCAAGGGGTCGAACAACTACCAGCACTACTGCAACCCGCAGGTCGACCAACTGCTCGATCAGGCAGCCGTCGAGACGGACAAGGCCCAGCGCAAGCAGCTCTACGACCAGGCCGTGAAGAAGATCGTCGACGACAACAGCTACATCTACCTCTACAACCCCGACGTGGTCGCCGCTTGGTCGCCGAAGGTCACCGGCTTCCAGATCCGTGCCGACCGGGCGATCAACTTCGACACCGTCAAGTTGACGGGCTGAGGCCCTATGGTCGGTTACGTCGTCCGGCGCGTCCTCCAAGCGGTGGTCGTGCTCTGGGGAGTCAGCATCATCGTCTTCGCGCTGATCCACCTGGTGCCAGGCGACCCCGTGCGCCTCGCTCTCGGTACGAGGTTCGACCCTGACACCTACCACGCGCTACGCGAGCGGGCCGGGCTCGACGACCCGCTCGTCGTGCAGTACGTCGACTGGGTCGTCCACGGCCTGCAGGGCGACCTGGGAGTCAGCTTCCGCAGCGGCCAGCCGGTCGGTGGCATGATCATGGAGCGGCTGCCGGCCACGCTGTCGCTGGCAGGCGGCGCCATCGTGGTGGCCCTGGTGATCGCCTTCGTCCTCGGCATTGTCTCGGCGCTGCGTCCGCGGTCGGTGTTCGACCACCTGGCCACGGTCACGAGCCAGGTCGGCATCAGCGTGCCGGAGTTCTGGATGGGCATCCTGCTCATCCTGGTCTTCTCGCTGCACCTCGGCTGGCTGCCGTCCTCGGGCTACGTGCCATTGACGGACGATCCGTTGTCTTGGCTGTCCCACCTCGCCCTGCCGGCGATCAGCGTCGGCCTCGTCTCGGGCTCCATCCTCACCCGATTCGTCCGGTCGTCAGTCCTCGAGGCCATGGGCCAGAACTACGTGCGCACCGCCCGGTCCAAGGGACTTCGCGAAAAGACGGTGGTCGCCCGGCACGGGGTGCGCAACTCGCTGGTGCCGATCGTCACGGTCACCGGCGTGCAGCTCGCCTATCTGCTGTCGGGTGTGGTGGTGATCGAGATTGTCTTCGCCTGGAACGGACTCGGGCTACTGTCGCTGCAGGCCGTCGAATCCCGTGACTATCCCGTCCTTCAGGGCGCGGTACTGCTGTTCGCCGTCGTCTTCCTACTCATCAACCTGCTCGTCGACCTCCTGTACGCCTTCCTGGACCCGAGGATCAGCTACTCGTGACTGCCACCGAGACCACGCCCCGTCCTCCGGAGGCCGGAGGGCTTCGGGCCGCCGCGTCCGGCCCGCGTTGGCGCGAGACGTTGCGCCTGCTGCTGCGCAGCCGCGTGGCCGTCGTCGCCGTGCTGGTGCTCCTCGTCGTCCTCCTCCTGGCCGTCCTCGGCAAAGCGGTCGCGCCGTTCGGGCCGAACGAGGTGCAGATCGAGGACCGTCTGCAGGGGCCGAGCGGCAGCCACTGGTTCGGCACCGACGCCCTGGGCCGCGACGTCTTCTCGCGGGTGGTCCTGGGCGCCCGCGTCTCCCTTGAGGTCGGCTTGGTCGCAGTCGGGATCGCCCTGGTGGCAGGCGTGCTGCTCGGCCTGGTCGCCGGCTACTACGGCCGCCTGGTGGATGACACCATCATGCGGATGATGGACGTGCTGTTCGCCTTCCCCGCCATCCTGCTGGCGATCGCCGTGTTGGCCATCCTCGGCCCCGGCACGACTAACGCGATGGTCGCGATCGGTATCGTCTACACGCCGATCTTCGCCAGGGTCACCCGGGCCAGCGTGCTCAGCATCCGCGAGGAGGTCTTCGTCCGTGCCGCCAAGTCGCTCGGCGCGTCGGACCGAAGGCTGCTACGCCTGCACGTGCTGCCCAACGCGACCCCGCCCATCATCGTGCAGACCTCGGTCAGCCTGGCCTTCGCCATCCTCTCCGAGGCAGCGCTGTCGTTCATCGGTCTGGGCACGCAGCCGCCCGACCCGTCGTGGGGGCGGATGCTGGCCGAGGGGCGCGGCTATCTCGAGCAGGCCTGGTGGATCGGCCTGTTCCCAGGGCTCGCGATCTTCCTCACCGTGATGGCGTTCAACGTGCTCGGTGACGCGTTGCGCGACGTCCTCGACCCGCGACAGCGGTCAGCGATCAAGAACGCGGGAGGCCCAGCATGACCGCGACCGCCAGGACCACGCCGGACACGCAGCCGCCTACCGAGCCGGTGCTCACCGTGACCGACCTTCGGGTCAGCTTCCGGACCCCGCGGGGGCCCGCACGGGTGGTCAACGGGTTGAACTACGAGGTGCGGCCAGGCGAGACCCTCGCGATCGTGGGCGAGTCCGGAAGCGGCAAGAGCGTCGGCGTGATGTCGCTCGTCGGCCTGGTGCCCCAGCCGCCCGCGCAGGTGTCGGGATCCGTGACGTTCGCCGGGACACCGCTCGTCGGGGCGAGCGCGAGCACCCTGCGCCAGATCCGCGGGCCAGGCATCGGCATGGTCTTCCAGGACCCGATGAGCTCGCTCAACCCGGTGCTCACGGTCGGCCAGCAGATCACCGAGGGAATACGCGAGCACCAGGGCCTTGGCCGGCGCGCCGCGCGGGCGCGCGCTCTCGACCTCCTCGGCCAGGTCGGTATCCCCGATCCCCGAGCTCGCCTCGACGCCTACCCGCACCAGCTCTCCGGAGGCATGCGCCAGCGGGTGATGATCGCCATCGCGCTGTCCTGCGAACCGCGCCTCCTCATCGCGGACGAGGCGACGACCGCACTCGACGTGACAATCCAGGCCCAGATCGTCGAGCTGCTGGCCGACCTGCAGTCCCAACTCGGTATGGCGCTGATCTGGATCACCCACGACCTCGGCGTCGTGGCCGGCATCGCCGACCGGGTAATGATCATGTATGCGGGCCAAATCGTCGAAGAGGGACTGGTGGACGAGATCTACGACGACCCGCGTCACCCCTACACCCTCGGCCTGCTCGGCTCGCTTCCGGCGGCCCACAGCGGCTCGGAGGAGCTCGCGGTGATCCCTGGGCTGCCACCCGACCCCACGGACCTGCCGACAGGCTGTGCGTTCTGGCCGCGGTGCACCGTTCGTGGCGACGCCCGGTGCGAGACAGAAATGCCACCGCTGGTCGAGGCAGGCTCCCCGACGCACCGCGTTGCCACGTTATACGGAGGCAGCCGATGAAACCCGTCAGGTCGACCCGCCCCCGAAATTTCGTCGGGGGCCCGGCGTGAGCGGGCTGCTGCAGGCCGAGGACCTGACGGTGCACTTCCCCTCCCGCGGCGGGCGTTCGCTGCGGTCGCGGGACGTGGTGCGCGCGGTCGACGGCGTTGACCTCGACCTCGCGAAGGGCGAGACCCTGGGACTCGTCGGCGAGTCCGGCTGCGGGAAGTCGACCACCGGTCTCGCCCTGCTCCGGCTCGTCGAGCCCACGTGCGGTCGTGTGATTTTCGACGGCGTCGACGTGACCGCGCTGGGCAAGCGTGAACTGCGCCGGATTCGGCGCCGGATGGCGATGATCTTCCAGGATCCCTATGCCTCGCTGAATCCGCGTCGGACCGTGGGCGACGCCATCTCGGAGCCGTTGGAGATCCACGGCTTGCACCCGGGCGACCGGCAGCGCGCAGCGCGGGTGGGTGAGCTGCTGGAGCTGGTCGGTCTGCGCCCCGACTACCGCCAGCGCTACCCACACGAGTTTTCCGGCGGGCAGCTCCAGCGCGTCGGCATCGCACGAGCGCTAGCTTCGGATCCCGACTTCATCGTCGCCGACGAGCCGGTGGCCTCCCTCGACGTCTCCATTCAGGCGCAGATCCTGAACCTGCTCCAGCGGTTGAAGGCAGACCTGGACCTCACGATGATCTTCATCGCCCACGACCTGTCGACGGTTGAGCACGTCTCCGACCGGATCGCCGTGATGTATCTCGGTCGCGTGGTCGAGAGCAATAGCAGCGAGGTGCTGATGGCCGAGCCGCAGCACCCCTACACCCGCGCGCTGCTCTCCGCCGTGCCTGTGCCGGACCCACACCTCGAGCGTGAGCGCCACCGCATCCTGTTGTCGGGGGACCTACCGAGCCCTGCCCACCCGCCGATGGGCTGCAACTTCCACCCACGCTGCCCGGAGGCGTTCGAGCCCTGCTCGCGGGTCGACCCGGCCCTGCAGGAACTCGACGCAGGCGGGTGCGCGGCCTGTCACCTGCACGGCGTCGTCGAGCGCGACGGCACCGCCGCTGAGGTCGGTGCACAGTAACCGGTCACCCGATGGTGGACTCCCGCGACCGATCAGCCATGCAGTGGGTGCTGCTGGAAGAAGGACCACATGACGTCGGTGGCCGAAATCGTCTGGG
>CAYRLV010000228.1:0-6446 GCA_964425155.1 uncultured Ornithinicoccus sp.
GCGCTCGCGGCCAACCGGTGCCGGGTCACCGGGTTCCTCCGGCAGGGCGAGCGGGTGACCGGGGTGCAGGTCCGTGACCTCGAGAGCGGGGCGGACCTCGAGGTCCGGGCCAAGCAGGTCCTCAACGCCACGGGGGTGTGGACCGACGAGACCCAGTCGCTGGTGGGGGAGCGCGGGCAGTTCCAGGTGCGCGCCAGCAAGGGCATCCACCTGGTCGTGCCGCGCGACCGGATCCGGTCCGAGACCGGGCTGATCCTGCGGACCGAGACCTCGGTGCTGTTCGTCATCCCGTGGAAGCGGCACTGGATCATCGGCACGACCGACACCGACTGGTCGCTCGACAAGGCCCACCCGGCGGCGAGCAGCCGCGACATCGACTACCTGCTCGACCACCTCAACCGCGTGCTCGTCCGGCCGCTGTCACGCGAGGACGTCGAGGGTGTGTATGCGGGGCTGCGGCCGCTGCTCGCGGGTGAGAGTGACCAGACCTCCGCCCTGTCCCGGGAGCACGTCGTGGGGCACCCCACTCCGGGACTCGCGGTCGTCGCGGGAGGCAAGCTCACGACATACCGGGTCATGGCGGCGGACGCCGTCGACGAGGTGGCGCGCGGCCTGGACGACAAGGTGCCGGAGTCGTGCACGGCGCGAATCCCGTTGCTGGGGGCGGAAGGTCACGTCGCGGCCCGGAACGCCAGGCACCACACGGCCCAGCGCTACGGCGTGCACGTGGCACGCGTCGAGCACCTGCTGGAGCGCTACGGGTCCCTCGTCGACGAGGTGCTCGACCTCACCGTCGACGACCCGGCGCTCGCGGAGGGGCTGGAGGGCGCGCCCGACTACCTCGCCGCCGAGGTGGTCTACGCGGCCGCCGTCGAGGGCGCCCGGCACCTCGACGACGTGCTGACCCGCCGCACCCGCATCTCGATCGAGACCTGGGACCGTGGCGTCTCGGCGGCGGCGCCGACCGCGGCGCTGATGGCGCGCGTCCTCGGGTGGAGCGAGGAGCAGCAGCGCAAGGAGATCGAGCACTACCTGGCCCGCGTGGAGGCCGAACGGGCCTCGCAGGAGCAGCCCGACGACGAGACCGCCGACAGCGCCCGGCTCGGCGCCCCGGAGATCGTCCCGCTCGCGTGACCCCCCGCTCACCTGCCGCGCTGCTCGTTGGCAGTGGTTGTTGGACTTGCGCGAGAAAACCGACTCAAGTCCAACAACCATTCGCAGCGAGTATGGGGGGAGGGGCTGGGCCGAGCGCTCGCCGGAGCACACGGCATACCCTGCTGACATGCCCCGCGAGACCCTCGTCGACCCCGAGACCGACCCGACCGCGACGTATGCCGTCGACCCGGCCCGGGTGCGACGGCTCGCCGACCGGGTCGTCTGCGCGGCCCGGCCGCCGCGGGTGACGACGCGGACGCCGATGACCGGGGCGCCGCTCGCCGACCTGCCCCAATCCACCGCGGAGGACGTCGAGGTGGCCTACCAGGGGGCCAGGACGGCGGCCCGCGGCTGGTCCCGGACCCCGCTCGAGCGGCGGACCCAGGTGTTCCTGCGGTTCCACGACCTGGTCCTCGAGCATCAGGCCGAGCTGCTCGACCTGATCCAGCTCGAGTCGGGCAAGGCCCGGCGGGACGCGTTCGAGGAGATCGCGGACGTGGCGATGGTCAGCCGGCACTACGCCCGGCGGGCGGCCAGCTACCTGCGGCCGCACCGGCGCGCGGGCGCCTACCCGGTGCTCAGCCAGGCCGTCGAGCTGCGCCACCCGAAGGGCGTCGTCGGCGTCGTCTCGCCGTGGAACTACCCGCTGACGCTGTCGATCACCGACCTGATCCCCGCGCTGATCGCCGGCAACGCGGCGGTGCTGCGCCCCGACACCCGGTCGGCGCTCACCGCCCTGCAGGCGGTCGCCCTGCTCGACGAGGCCGGCCTGCCCGAAGGCGTGCTCAAGGTGGTGCTCGGTGACGGGCCGACCGTCGGGCGCGCGGTGCTCGACCGGGCCGACCACGTGACCTTCACCGGCTCCACGCCGACCGGCCGGGACGTCGGGCGCGCCGCCGGTGAGCGGCTGGTCGGGGCGTCGCTCGAGCTCGGGGGCAAGAACCCGATGTACGTCGCGGACGACGCCGACCTGTCCCGGGCCGTGCAGGTGGCCCTGCGGTCGTGTTTCTCCTCGGCGGGGCAGCTGTGCATCTCGGTCGAGCGGCTCTACCTGCACGAGGCGATCGCGGACGCCTTCCTCGCCGCCTTCGTGCCCGCGACGTCGGCGCTGCGCCTGTCGCCCGAGCTCGCCTACGGCCCGGACGTGGGCAGTCTCGCCTCGGCCCAGCAACTCGAGCGGGTCAGCGCGCACGTCGAGGACGCCCGGGCCCAGGGCGCCCGCGTGCTCGCCGGCGGCCGGGCCCGGCCGGACCTCGGGCCCTACTTCTACGAACCCACCGTGCTGGCCGACGTCACCCCCGAGATGGCCTGTGCGCGGGAGGAGACGTTCGGCCCGGTCGTCGCGGTCCACCGGGTGCGCGGCGACGACGAGGCGATCGCCCGCGCCAACGACTCCGAGTTCGGCCTCAACGCGGTCGTGTGCACGGGCAGCCGGCCGCGCGGCCGGGCGATCGCCGCGTCGCTGCAGACGGGCACGGTCAGCGTCAACGACGGCTACGCCGCCTCGTGGGGGAGCGTCGGGGCGCCGATGGGCGGGATGAAGGCGTCCGGCCTCGGCCGTCGGCACGGCGCCGAGGGCATCCTGCGGTTCACCGAGGTGCAGAACGTCACCGTCCAGCGGCTGCTGCCCGTCGCACCGGTGCTCGGCATGAGCGACGCGCGGTTCGCCGACGTGCTCACGGTCGCGCTGCGGGCGATGAAGCGCCTGGGCCTGCGCTAGCGCGGGGGCCGCCGCGGCGAGCCTCCGCGGCCGGCTGGGCGGCTCGTCGTAGGGTGTCCGCGGACCACACGTTGGAAGCGGAGGATCCGCGACACCGCGACCCTGGAGCAGCCGGTGCAGATCAGTCACGACCCCGTCCACGTCCGTCGACGGCAGGTCGCCCTCGGGGGGCTCGTCCTGTTCATCGTGCTGGTGGTCGCGCTGGCCAGCTGTATGGCGAGTGGTCCCGGCACGCCGGAGGCCGGCGGGAAGACGCCGCGCGCCGCCGCCACCCAGCAGGCCACGGACGAGCCGTCGTCCGAACCCACCGAGCCCACGCCCACGCAGAGCCAGGTGCCGACGAAGCAGAAGCACCCCTCGGACACCACGACACTCGAGCGCATCGACCGCATCACCGGCGCGATCACCCCGAAGTCGGTCGTCTCCAACGGCCACGGGCTGGTCATCGCCAACAACATGATGTACAGCCACACGATGACGGTCTACGACGCCAAGACACGTGAGCTGAAGGCGACCATCCCCGACTCGGTCGACCTGGAGAAGCTCGGCGTCAAGGGTCACCCCGGCACCTCGAAGGGCGCGCCGGTCGAGGCGGCCTACACCAAGGACGGGCGCTACGCCTACGTCTCGAACTACTCGATGTACGGCGCGGGTTTCGGACCGCACGGCGTGGACGTCTGCAAGCCGTCCGACGGCTTCGACCCCAGCTACCTCTACCGGGTCGACATGAAGACGATGAAGATCGACCAGGCGATCGAGGTGGGCGCGGTCCCGAAGTACGTCGCGATCACGCCCGACCAGAGCACGGTCCTGGTCACCAACTGGTGCGACTACACCCTCAGCATCATCGACCGCGACAAGGCGAAGGTCGTCGACACCGTCAAGATCGGCCCGATGCCGCGGGGCATCGCGATCACCCCCGACGGCAAGACCGCGTTCGTCACGGCGATGTGGACCGACCACGTCTACAAGGTGGACCTCACCGACCCGCCGGAGCAGGCGCCGGTCTTCGCGTCGCCGGGCGACCGGATGCGCCACCTCGACATGTCGCCCGACGGCAGGTACCTGTATGCGGTGAGCGCCACCCACCTGATCAGCAAGATCGACGTGCGCACCGGCAAGATCGTGGACGAGGCGGACGTCGGTCAGGACCCGCGCAGCATGGCGATCTCCTCCGACGGCACCGCGCTCTACGTCGTCAACTACGACGTCGGCACCATGTCCAAGATCCGCACGAAGGACATGAAGGTGCTGCAGACCGAGCGCACCGACTACCACCCGATCGGCATCACCTACGAGCCCACCACCGGCACCGTCTGGGTGGCCTGCTACGGCGGCAGCATCATCGTCTTCGACGACACGAGCGTCACGTAGCCTGAGGGGGTGCTCCGCACCGCCCTCAAACCCCGCTGGCTGGCCCTCTTCGGGTGCCTGCTCGTGGTGATCGCGACCTTCACCTGGCTCGGCCTGTGGCAGCTCGACGTGGCCAAGGACAAGGCGCGGGTCGAGGCGGCGGAGCAGGCGGCCGACCAGCCCGTCGTGCCGATCGGACAGCTCATCCGGCCGCACGAGCCGTTCCCGCAGGACGGGTCCGGGCGCCCGGTCCGCGCCACCGGACGGTATGACGCCGCTCACCAGCTGCTCGTCGCCGACCGCCGGCTGCGGGGGCAGACGGGCTACTGGGTGATCACGCCCCTGGTCGTGCAGGGATCCGGCGCCCGGCTGGTCGTCGTCCGCGGGTTCGTCACCGACCCCTCGCAGGCCACCGCGCCCACGACGTCGGGCAGGGTGCGGGTCACCGGGACCCTGGCGCCCGCCGAGTCGCCGACCGACCGGACCGACCTGCCGCGCGGCCAGGTCGGGTCGATCGACCTCGGGGCTCTGCTCAACCGGTGGCACGGTGACGTCTACAACGCGTTCATCTTCAAGACCGGTGAGCAGCCGCGGGCCACGACCGCGTCGATCAGCCCGGTGCCACCCCCGGAGGTGCCGACCGGCGGACTGACGTGGCGCAACGCGGCATACGCTCTGCAGTGGTGGATCTTCGCGATCTTCGCCGCCTACATCTGGTGGCGGATGGTGCGCGACGACTGGCAGCAGGACCGCGCGGCCGAGCAGCAGCCGGCGGGGCGGTCCACGACGAAGGAAGCACATGTCTGAGCACGTGGAACGGCCCGCCCAGCGGGCCATCGAGGACGTGGACTCGGCGCGACGCGCGCTCGGGTTCTTCAAGGTGATGGCGGTGATCGCCGGACTCGCGATGTTCGTGCTGATCACCGAGATGATCCTCGAGTACGGGCTGGACAACCAGGCGCTGTCCTGGTGGAGCCCGATCCACGGGTTCATCTTCCTGGTCTTCGCGGTCACCGTGGTCAACCTGGGGTTCAAGATGGGCTGGACGTTCGGCCGGATGGTGGCCATCGTGCTGATCTGCTGCGTGCCGTTCCTCGCGTTCTGGATCGAGCGCAAGGTGGCGTCCGAGGTCGAGCCCCGGCTCACGGGTAACCTCTCCCCGTGACGCAACCCCTGCAGGACCGCCCGGTGCTGGTGGTCGACTTCGGTGCGCAGTACGCACAGCTGATCGCCCGGCGGGTGCGGGAGGCCTCGATCTACTCCGAGGTCGTGCCGCACACGATCACGGCCGACGAACTGCTCGCCCGCGAGCCGGGCGCGCTGATCCTGTCCGGCGGCCCCTCCTCGGTCTACGCCGACGACGCCCCCGGCCTGGATCCCGCCATCCTCGAGGCCGGCGTGCCGGTGCTGGGGATCTGCTACGGCTTCCAGGCGATGGCGCAGGCGCTCGGGGGCACCGTCGCGCAGACCGGCCGGCGCGAGTACGGCTCCACCGTCGCGACCATCGCCGACACGACCTCGACCCTGTTCAACGGCCAGACCCCCGAGCAGTCGGTCTGGATGTCCCACGGCGACGCGGTGTCCGAGGCGCCGAAGGGCACGACCGTGACGGCGTCGACCATGGGCGCGGAGGTGGCGGCCTTCGAGGACGACGAGGCCCGGCGCTACGGCGTGCAGTGGCACCCCGAGGTGATGCATTCCACCTTCGGGCAGCGGGTGATCGAGAACTTCCTGCTGCGTGGTGCCGGCCTGTCGCCGACCTGGACCCCCGGCAACGTGGTGGAGGAGCAGGTCGCACAGATCCGTGAGCGGGTCGGTGATGCCCGGGTGCTGTGCGCGCTGTCCGGCGGCGTCGACTCCTCGGTCGCGGCGGCCCTCGTGCAGAAGGCGGTCGGCGACCAGTTGACCTGCGTCTTCGTCGACCACGGGCTGCTGCGGCAGGGCGAGCCCGAGCAGGTCGAGCAGGAGTTCGTGGCGGCCACGGGGGTCGACCTGGTCGTGGTGGACGCGCGCGAGCGCTTCCTCACCGCGCTCGCCGGGGTGAGCGACCCGGAGGAGAAGCGCAAGATCATCGGCCGGGAGTTCATCCGGGTCTTCGAGCAGGCGGCCCGTGACGTGGCGGGGTCGGCCGACGCCGAGGGGCACCCGGTCGAGTTCCTCGTGCAGGGCACGCTCTACCCCGACGTCGTCGAGTCCGGCGGCGGCACCGGCGCGGCCA
>CAYRLV010000229.1:0-6443 GCA_964425155.1 uncultured Ornithinicoccus sp.
TCGGTGTCCATCTCGTGCTGCAACCAGGCGCGCTCGTCGTCGGCCAGCCACGTCGCGTCCTGCGGACGGTCGGTGAGGTAGAACCAGCAGACGATGCCGATGAGGATTGCGGGCAGCCCTTCGACCAGGAACATGAACCGCCAGCCGTCCAGGTTGAAGAGCACCTGGTGGCCGCTCGAGATCAGCCACGCCGACAACGGCGACCCGATGACCGACGAGAGCGGCACGGCCACCATGAACAACGCCACGGCCTTGGCGCGCTGGCGCTTCGGGAACCAGTAGGTCAGGTAGAGGATGATGCCGGGGAAGAAGCCGGCCTCGGCGACACCGAGCAGGAAGCGCAGCGCGTACATCGAGCCGGCGTTGGGCACGAACGCCATGAGCGAGGCGACGATGCCCCAGCTGACCATGATCCGCGCGATCCACCGGCGCGCGCCGAACCGGTGCAGCGCCAGGTTGCTCGGCACCTCGAGGATGAGGTAGCCGATGAAGAACAGTCCCGACGCGAGCCCGAAGGCGGCCTTGTCGAAGCCGAGCGCGTCGTTCATTCCGTGCGGCGCGGCGAAGCTGATGTTGGTGCGGTCGAGGTAGTTGATGAAGTAGAGCAGGCCCAGGAACGGGGACAGCCGCCACGCGACCTTGCGCATCACCCGGGCACGCATCGCGTCGTCGACGGACGGGGCAGTGGGCTGGCTCACGGGCTCTCCTGGGGCACGACGGCAGGGGTGGACCCGCGCGGGCCCTCCGGGCGGCACAAAAGCGCGCCTCGGGCGCGCGGCGCGCACTATTGTGACGGGTGCGTCGGCGCGCCTGTCCAGACCCCGGGCGGGGATTCCTGCGATGTGAGACGCCCCGTAGCATCGGCCGCGTGACGACACCAGACACTGGCCTCGCCCTGCTCCCCTTCCGCGCCACCCGGTATGCCGGGTCCGACCACC
This sequence comes from uncultured Ornithinicoccus sp., assembly GCA_964425155.1. Taxonomy (GTDB): domain Bacteria; phylum Actinomycetota; class Actinomycetes; order Actinomycetales; family Dermatophilaceae; genus Segeticoccus. The sequence continues at coordinate 939 of CAYRLV010000229.1, forward strand.
TCGGTGACCGGCTGTCCCCGCCCTATGACGTCATCTCGGAGGCGGACCGTGCCGCCCTCGTCGGTGCGAGTGACACCAGCGCGGTGCGACTGATCCTGCCGGACGATCCGGAGGCGGCGCTCGCGGGCGGGGACGCCTACGCGGGTGCGCGGGCGCTGTTGGACCAGTGGGTCGCGGACGGCGTCCTCGCGGTCGACGACGAGCCCGCGCTGTACGTCTACGAGATGGCTGCCGGGGACGGCCTGACCCGGGGCCTGTTGGGCGCGGTCGAGTTGCACGACCCCGAGGACGGCGTGATCCTGCCGCACGAGAACACCATGGCCGGCCCGGTGGCCGACCGGCTCGCGCTGATGGAGGCGACCGAGGCCAACCTCGAGCCGATCTACCTCGTGTATGACGGGGGCGGTGCGGCTTCCGAGCTGGTCGCCTCGGTCGGCGACCTGCCGCCGCTCGCCGAGGCCACGACGCCGGACGGCACCCGGCACCGGCTCTGGGCGATCACCGACCCGCAGGCCCACGCGGCAGTGGCCCAGGACCTCGCGACCCGGCGCGCGGTGATCGCCGACGGGCACCACCGCTACGCGACCTACCGGAAGCTGCAGGCGGAGCACGACGGGCAGGCCGGCCCCTGGGACCTGGGGCTGACGCTCCTGGTGGACACCACCGCATACGGTCCGCAGGTGCACCCGATCCACCGGGTCGTCGCGGTGGGGTTCGACCGGGCGGTCGAAGCCGCACGCGCGCATGCGCAGGTCGGCGAGCCCGTCACGGTGGCCGAGGCAGTCGAGCAACTGGGCGGCACCGACACCTTCGCCGTGGCCCTGGCGCAGGGGGACCGCGCGGTCGTCGTGTCCGACCTGGACCCCTCCCTGGTGGCCGAGGCACTCGGCGACGCGGCCGGCACGGCGCTCGGCCGGCTCGACGTGACCCTGGTGCACCGCGTCCTCGTCGAGCGGGTGCTGGGCCTGGCCGACACCGAGGACAACGTCGGCTACGCGCACGACGTGGCGGACGCCCTCGCCGACGCCGGTGACGCCCGCACCGCGCTGCTCCTCCGGGCGACGCCCGTGGAGGACCTCGGCGAGGTGGCACGTGCGGGGGAGCGGATGCCGCGCAAGTCGACGCTGTTCACGCCGAAACCCGCGTCCGGGTTGGTGATCCGGCGGTTCGCCGACCAGGGCTGAGCGCAGGAGCCGCGCCCGCCGAAGGGGTCGCGATCAGGGTCGGGCGGAGTCGGCCAGCTCCCGGACGGCCCGCGCGACCTCCGGCCACAGCGGCTCGGGGAGGTCGTGCCCCACACCGGGCCAGGTGATCATCCGCGCGCCCTCGATCCGAGCGGCGGTGGCGCGTCCGGCGGACAGCCGCAGGATGGGGTCCGCGTCACCGTGCATCACCAGCGTCGGTTTGCGCAGCTCGGTCAGCGGCGGGCCGTGCCACTGGGCGCCGATCTGCCGGCTCTGCGCCTTGCTGTCTCGCGGCCCGCTGTCCACCTCTGCCTCGATCCACTCCCGTGCCGCGTCCTCGTCGAACGGGTAGGCGGGCGAGGCCACACCGCGCGCGACGGCCAGGCTCGCGGCGATGTCACCTTCCCGACCCTCGGGGAACGTGGTGCGGGCCAGCCGGGCCAACAGCCCGTACCGCAGGTAACGCGCGACCCGCACACCGCTGACGTCACTGGGCAGCGCGGCCGAGGACACCACCGTCAGGACGCGCTCGGGATGCCGCAACGCGATCCGCTGGGCCACGGCCCCACCGAGGGAGTGCCCGAAGACGTGCGCCGCCGGGATCCCGGCGGCGTCGAGCACGGCCACCGCGTCGTCGGCCATGTCCTCGGCCGTGTAGGCGTCCCCCCGCTTCGCGAACAGCGCCGCGATGGGGTTGCCGGCACTGGTGTCCGGCATCCGGGTCGACTGACCTGCGTCGCGCTGGTCATAGCGCACCACGCGGAATCCCTGGTCGGCGAACGCCCGGCACAGCCCGGCCGGCCACCAGAACCGGGAGGTGCCGAGCCCCATCACCAGCAGCAGCGGGTCACCCTCCGACCCGACCAGCTCGTCCCAGGCGATCTGCACGTCCCCGTGGGCAGCATGGCTCGTCGGGCTCCACTGCACGTGGTCGGCCATGGCGACGCTCCTCTCTTTGCGAACGTCGTTCGCATCGTCTCAGCATAGGGGTTCGCGTACGCTGTTCGCAAAATCATCCCCGTCGTGGTGAAGGAGGTTCTCGGCATGTCGACGAGGAGCGCACGAGGTGGCCCGGCAGCCCCCGGCGTCGGAGCTGTGGAGCGGCCGGGCCGGGGTCGTGCGCCGCTACGCAGCCGAGCCGAGATCGTCGCGACCGCAGTCGAGTTGGCCGACCGGGAAGGACTCGACGCGGTCACCATGCGGGCCGTGGCCGGCGCCCTCGGCACGGGCGCAGCCTCGCTCTACCGCTACGTCGACACCCGCGATGAACTGGTCGACCTGATGGTCGACCAGGTGAACGGTGAGTTCGATCTCGACGGATCCGACCCACGGCCCTGGACCGAGCAGATGCTCGGGGTGGCGCACCAGGCACGAAGCATCTATCGCCGACACCCCTGGATGCTCACGGCGCTGCAGGCGACACGCGCGCTGGGCCCGCACGGACTCGCCTACCTGGAGCACGTGCTGGCCGTCCTCGAGGCCAGCGGCGCCGACGGGCGCGCCCGGCTCGAGGCCGTGGGTGTCTTCGGCGCCCTGGTGCGACTCCTCAGCCAGGAGGACATCGGGCGGTCCGCCGACACACGCCCGGCCGCGCAGGCGAACGTCCTTGCCGCCCGGTTGGAGCGCGCGGCGAGCAGCGGCTCCTACCCCCACCTCGCGGACGCTCTTCGCGACGCTGGTCCGGTCGAGGGGCAGTTCGATCGGGTCCTCCTGGGGGTGCTGACCGGCTTGGTCGGCGCAGACGGCTGAGTCCGCCGGGCCACGCCGCGCCACGAGCCGGAGCAGGCGACCGCGTGCCGGCCATGTCGAACGAGCGTCCCGGCGATCGGCTCCGAGCGGTCAGCCCGGCAGGCGCTGGGCCCGCTCGCTGCGAGTGGTGCCGCGCTCCCCGGCCACGAACACCGCGCCCGCCACGACGAGGAACGCCAGGGCCCACGGCGAGGCCCCGGAGACCGCGAGCAGTGCCGATGCCGCCACGACCAGCCCGAGCTTGGCCGCCAGACGGGCCGGGTTGGTCAGCCGCCGGGACGCGCGGGGAGCGAGGTACAGACCCCAGACGGTGGCGGCCAGGAGCGGCAGGAGGACGGCGAGCACGACGCCCCACGCCTGCGAACCCCACCGGGCGCCGGCGACGGCGAGCACCGCCAGGAGCAGCAGTTCGACCAGGAAGACGGCCAGGTCGAGCGGGCTCAGGGCAGGGTTCGTCGGAGGCTCGGGTGGGGGCACGCAGCCCATCCTCCCGCCCCGCGTCGGCCCCGCGCCAGCGCGTTGTCGGAGCCGAAGGGAGTGGACCCGGACGGGCGGGTTCTGCCCGGGACTGTGCCACCATGGCGGGTTCCACCATCGGGGGGCCGGCGTAGCGCACGAGCCGGGTTCGTCCACGACACCACAGGGTGAGTCAGGCGCCGGTGCCTCCGCGACGCGGGAGGAGGCGGTGCGAGAGTGACGCGTTTCCAAGGCATCCTGGGGCTGCTGCTGATCTACGGACTGTGCCTGCTGATCTCCAGGAACCGCAGGCAGATCAACTGGCGCACCCTGGGGGTGGGCCTCGCGATGCAGGTGGTCCTGGCCGTCGCCGTGCTGAAGTGGCCGCCCGGCCGGGCCGCGCTGAAGTGGCTGGCCGACCGGGTCGCCACGCTCATCGGCTACACCGAGGAGGGGACCCGTTTCGTCTTCGGCGGCCTGATGCCGAAGGACGGCACCGTCTTCGCGCTCAACGTGCTGCCGGTCATCATCTTCCTCGGCGCCCTGATCGGCGTGCTCTACTACCTGCGGGTCATCCAGTGGTTCGTCGACATCGTGGGGAGCGCGATCTCCTGGGTGCTCAAGACCACCAAGCTCGAGTCGGTGTGGGCCGCCACGGTGATCTTCCTCGGGCAGAGCGAGGCCCCGCTGCTCGTCGCGCCCTACCTCAAGAGGCTGACCCGGTCCGAGCTGTTCACCCTGATGTCGGGCGGTTTCGCGTCGGTGGCCGGGTCGACCCTGGTGGGTTACGCCCTGCTCGGCGCACCGCTCAACTACCTGCTCGCGGCCACGGCGATGAACGCGCCGGCCATGTTGGTCATCGCCAAGGCGATCTACCCGGAGACCGAGAAGGGCGAGGTGCAGGGCAACGTCCGGGACGTGCGCGACAAGGAGTCGGCGAACGTCATCGACGCCCTCGCCAACGGCGCCCTGAGCGGCGGTCGGCTGGCGGTGATCATCGGCTGCCTGCTGCTGGCGTTCATCGCCACGATCGCACTCGCCAACGGGATCCTCGGTGGCATCGGCGGGTGGTTCGGCGCCTCCGACCTCACCTTCCAGAAGGTGCTCGGCTGGGTCGGCGCACCGGTCGCCTGGCTGATCGGCGTGCCCTGGCACGACGCCCACGCTGCCGGCACCTACCTCGGCGAGAAGACCATCCTCAACGAGTTCGTGGCGTTCTCGTCCTTCGGCGAGCAGATCCACCAGTTGTCCGAGAAGACCCAGCTGATCGTGACCTTCGCGCTGGCCGGCTTCGCCAACTTCGGCTCGATCGCGATCCAGATCGGCACCTTCGGCTCGCTCGCCCCGGAGCGCCGGCACGAGGTGGCCCGGCTCGGGCTGCTGGCCCTGCTCGCCGGTGCGCTCGCCAACCTCACCAACGCCGCCATCGTGGGGGTGGTCGCCAGCTGACTTAGGCTGCGGGGGTGACCCGCGCCGATCTCGAACCTGCCTCTGGGCCCCGAGTCTCGGATCCCCCGTGGCGGACCGTCGCCGGGCCGGTGACGACGGTGCTGCTGACGGTCGGCGCCCAGGTGTTGCTCGTCCCCCTCTGGGTCGTGGCGGCGATGTCGCTGGGGCGCTACGACTCCTCCGGACAGGGCGGACCGTTCCGGGCGTGCACCGCTGACTCGGTCTCGTGCGACGGGCCGGTGCTGTGGCTGTTCGGACTCTGCGTGCTGGTGCAGCTCGGGGTCTGTGCGCTGGTCGCGAGGACGGGGGCGCGGGTGGCCGGTCCCTCGGCACGGTTCGGGTTCGCCGCGCACCTGGCCGGCAGCGTGGTCGTCGCCCTCCTCGCGGTGCTGGTGCTCGCGCTCCGCGCCGGACTCCTGGGGTGACGAGCGGCCGGGTCGGTCCGGGGCGTATGCGGGGCCGGCACCCTGGGTCGCCCGTCGCCTGCGCGCTCTCCACCCGTCCGGTCAGGTGGGGGACCGGGGCAGGCGCACCTCGACGCGCAGACCTCGCGACGGCGGGTCGGAGTGGTCCGATGGCTCTGCGGATCCCGTGCCCGACGAAGGCGGTGCGGCGTCGTCGAGTCGCACCGTGCCGCCCATCCGCTCCACCAGCTCCCGGACGATGG
>CAYRLV010000230.1:0-1549 GCA_964425155.1 uncultured Ornithinicoccus sp.
TCGCGGGTGAGCCTCGGTGGGCAGGGCTCGGCGCCGACGCCGCAGGAGTCGATGCCACAGACCTGGCGCGGCACCTACGGCGGCGACCCCGAGTACGTCACCGGGCTGCGACGGCAGGCCGAGGCCTTGCAGACGTTCCAGGATCGCCACCCCGAGGAAGCCGGCGACCGCCGGCCGATCATGGCGCACGAGGGGCCTTACGAGGGAAGGCCGTTGCGCCAGGGCGACCCGGTGCCGCCCGGACGTCAGGTCGCCGGGCAGCCGCACGCCCACGGGCACTCGCACGGACACCCGCACCCGCACGGAGCGACGCACTCCCATCCACACCCGCACGAGCAACCCTCGGGTGGCAGCGCGAAGCAGGGTGGCGCGGAGGAGGCTTGACCGGCTGAGCCGGCTCACGTCATACTTCACTATATGGTGAAGTATGACCTCGACGCGACGGCGACCGCCATCGCGTCGGCTCCGCGGCGGGCCATCATCGAGCGGCTCGCGCGCGGGCCCGCCTCGATGAGCGAGCTCGCGGACGAGCTGTCGGTCACGCTTCCGGCGATCGACAAGCACCTGCGAGTGCTGGCGGGCGGCGGACTGGTCACCAAGTCCAAGCAGGGGCGCACCACCGTCGTGCGACTCAATCCCGGCAGCCTGCAGGAGTTGGCGACCTGGGCGATGAGCACCCGGCTGATGTGGAACAACCTGCTGGACCGTTTCGAGCAGCACCTGTCCGACCAACCTGACGAGGGGAACTGAGCCATGTCCACGATCACGATCAGCCGCACGGTCGCCGCACCCGCCGACGGGGCCTGGCGGGCCTGGACCGACGCGCGTGAGTTGGCCCGCTGGTGGTGGCCGCAGTTGCCGGACACGACCTACGACTGGGCGCCGAAGGAAGGCGCTGCCTATCGGATCGACAGCGCTGCAGCGGGATTCGGCGTCCACGGGGTCTTCACTCGGGTCGACCGGCCACGCCTGCTGGCCCTCACCTGGATCTGGTCCTCGGGGGATCCGGGGGCCTCTCCGGAGGACACCGTCGAGGTGAGCTTCGAGCCCGAGGGTGCCGACAAGACCGTCGTGACCGTGCGGCACACCTCCGTGGCGCACGTCGCCGAAGGCGGCTACGAGCAGGGCTGGAACGACGTCATGGACCGCCTCGTCGCCCTGCCGTGACCGTGACCGGCGAGATCGACTGGGCGCACTGGCTCAGGCGTTGGGACGCGCAGCAGGAGGGCTACGTGCCCGAGCGGGAGACCCGGTTCACGGTGATGCTCGACGTGCTCGAGCACCTGCTGCCCCCGTCGTTCGTCGCCGTCGACCTGGCGTGCGGGCCGGGATCGCTCAGTCAGCGGTTGCTCGCCCGCTTCCCTGCTGCGCGATCCGTCGCGGTCGACATGGATCCGGTGATGCTGGCGATCGGGCGAGGTGCACTCGGCACGGCTGACGGCCGATTGCGTTGGGTGCGGGCGATCTGGCGACGTCGGCGTGGCTCGACGAGCTGGGCGAGTCGGGTGTGGACGCCGTGCTCAGCTGCACCGCGCTGCACTGGCTGGAG
>CAYRLV010000230.1:1649-6387 GCA_964425155.1 uncultured Ornithinicoccus sp.
GCCGCCCGGCCACGACGTGCACGTGGCGGCGTTGCGCGACGCGGGCTTCGGGGAGGTCGAGACCGTCTGGCAGGTGTGGTCGGACCGGGTGCTGCTCGCCGTGCGTTGAGGCGGTCGGTCTGGAGGTGTCTTCGTCGCGGTGTCGCCCGGCGGGCGTTCAGGCCGCCTGCTCGTGGTCCGCGATCCAGTCGGTGAGCAGGTCCAGGAAGGCTTCGGGGCGCTCCATCGACGGCAGGTGGGCCACGTCGGGCCAGTCGACCCGCCGGGCCGCCGGGACGGCCTCGCTGAACCGGCGCGCGGCGTCCAGGCTCGTCTCGAGGTCGTGCCCCCCGATCAGGAGCAGTGTGGGCGCCTGCAGGTCGGGCAGCCGGTCGAGGGCCGGGGGATCGAGCTCGACCTCCTCGACGTCCTTCCAGTCGGCGGTGACCTCGAACGCCCGGCGTTGCATGGTGCGCACCGCGGCCAGGACGGTGGCGTCCAGGTCCGACTCGGTGCGCCCCGGACCGACGACCCAGGCGTCCAGGTTGGCCTCGACCGCGCCGTCGAGGTCGCCCTCCGACAGCGCCTTCTCCTCGGTGTCGAGGAAGTGTCGGAAGTCCGGGGTCATCGTGGCCAGCAGGCTTCCCCCGGGCGGGCAGAGGAGTAGAGACTGCACGAGATCCGGGCGGGTCAGCGCGACCTCGGTCGCGACACCCGCGCCGAACGACGAGCCCACGAGGTGGCAGCGTGCCACGCCCAGGTGCTTGAGCGCCTCGACCACGTCGGTGTGGTGGGCGAACGGGCCGGCCGGCTTGGTCGTCGAGTCGCCGAAGCCCCGCAGATCCAGCCGGACCGCGTCGCGTCCGGCGGTGAGCGCCGGCCACTGCGGCTGCCACATCCGCCGGTCGGCGATGCCCGCGTGCACGAGCACGACGGGGATTCGGCCGGTCGGCCCGGCCCGTTCGATGACGATGCCGGACGGGGTCTGGTCGAGAGTGTTCACACGGCTCCTGCTGGTGGGGTGGGGGTGCGACACCGACCCAACCCGGGACTGGTCCACTCACGCAAGCGCATTTCTCGTCCCTCCGTCGGTGGCACGTGATGCGATGGAGCCATGACCTGGGAGACGCATCCGGTGACACCGGACCGGTTCGAGGACTTCGCCGACATCGTGAACCGCAACCGGAGAGGCAACCACTGCTGGTGCCTCTCCCACCGGCTGCGGGCCAAGGAGATCGAGGAACTCGGCAAGGGCAGTCGGGAGCAGGCGATGCGCCAGCTGTGCGAGCGCGAGCACCCGCCCGGTGTGGTCACCTACCGCGACGGGGAACCGGTGGGCTGGTGCCACATCGGTCCCCGGGCCGAGATGACCCGGCTGGCGCGTTCGCAGCTGATCCGACCGATCGACGACCTGCCCGTCTGGAGCATCATCTGCGTCATCGTCCGGGTGGGACACCGGCGCCAAGGGGTGACCGCGCGGCTGATCGAGGGGGCGGTCGCCTACGCCGCCTCGCACGGTGCTCCGGCCGTCGAAGCGCACCCCGTCGACCCCGAGGGCCGGATGGATCTCACCATGGCCTTCGTCGGGACGAAGGCGATGTTCGAGCGGGCCGGCTTCCGGCAGGTCGGCACCACCGACGCCGTCGCAGGCGGGTTGCCCCGCCTCGTCATGCGTCGCGACCTTCGCTGAGCCGCAGGCCGCAGGCCGCAGGCTGCCGGCCGCGGGCGACGTGGCGGGCTCAGCCGGCCATCGACTCCGGCAGCGCGGGCTCGGCTCCGAGGGCCCGCCCGACGGCCGCCGCCCGGTTGGTGACCCCGAGCCGCAGGTAGATGTTCTCCAGGTGCTTGCGGACGGTCGCGGGGGTGATGCACATCGCGGCCGCCACTTGGTCCGTGCTGTGTCCGGCGGCCACCGCGTGCAGCACCTGCCACTGCCTGCTGGTGAGCGTGGGCGCGTGGCTGCGGCGCTGGTGGTGCGCCCGGTGCACGTCGATCAGGTGTGGGCGCAACAGTGTCATCAGATCGCGGTCGGACTCACTGAAGTCGTCGTCCCACCGACAGAACACCAGCACGCGGGTGCGGCCGGGGGAGGTGGGCAGCGGGAGGTACATCTCGTGCCGTTCCCCGGCGGGCAACAGGTATTCGCGGTAGAGCGCAGTGCCGCGCAGCACCCGATCGGAGAGGAAGTCCGACAGCAGCACGACGTCGGGCCGGACCAGACTGCCGTCGTAGAGGTAGTGGCACGGGCGCAGTTGCGGATAGACCCGCCAGAACGCTTCCTCGTCGTCGCCCGTCGGTGCCGGCTGCGAGGTCTGGAACGAGATGCTGCTGCGCCGGTGCAGGTCCAACTCGCTGAAGCAGACGGCGGTGGCGCCGACGAGCTGGGCCAGACCGTCCAGGACCGCCTGCGGGAGTTGCGCCCCGCGAGTGTCCTCGGCTCCGTCCCGGATCAGGCGCGCGGCCGTCGTGACTCGCTCTTCCATCGGCTCACCGGCCCTTCATCAGTCCTGACGGTAGCCCCGTGCCGGGCCACCGGCAATCGGCAGATCGCCGGACTCGCCATCTGACGAATGGTCACCGAGCAGCGGCTTTCGGGACGATTTCGTCGGCCCTCTCTGCGAGGCCGGTCACGGAAGGTCGTCGAGATGAACATTCGCCACGTATGCCGATCAGCGGTCGTCCTTCTGGCCGCTGCCCTCCTTGCCGTGGGCGCACCCACCGCGACGGCGGCACGACCCGCGCACCACCACAGTCCGGGCTGGACCGCGCAGCGACCCATGGTGCTGGGGCAGGGCGGGCTCGCCACCGCGAGCTGGCGCCGGGGGGTCTACACGTTCGGCGGGTTCGGCCAGGACTTCGCCGTCGCCCTGGACACCGTGCAGCGGTATGACGTCCGCTCCCGCAGGTGGCGAGTGTTGCCACCGATGCCCACGGCCCGTGGGGACGCCGCGGCTGCGGCGACCCGGCACCGGATCTACGTGATCGGCGGCTATGACCCGGTGCACGCGCTGTCCACCGTGGAGGTGCTCAATCTGCGTACGCACCGGTGGCACAGTGCGCCACCGCTCCCCGAGCCGCGTGCCGGAGCCGCCGCAGTCGCCTTCCACCACCGGATCTACGTGATCGGCGGCTACGACGAGCAGGACGAGGCGGTGGGCACCGTGGAGGTCTACAACACCCGCACCCGGCGGTGGTCGACCGGTCCGTCGATGGACGTGCCACGCGGCAACCTGCGTGCCACCGTGGCGCACGGCCGGGTCTACGCCGTCGGAGGCGGCGACACCAGCGGTGCGCCACTGCGCGCGGTCGAGGCGCTCGACCTGCGCGGCTGTGGCTCCGGTCGTTGGCACACGGTCGCCTCGCTGCGCTCACCGCGGGAGGGTGAGGGACTGGCGACGGGTCGCGACGGGCGCATCTACGCGGTGGCCGGCGTCACCGCGCCGGGCACGATCTCAGGGTCCGCCGAGCGGTACTCGCCGTGGCGCGACCGCTGGACGCCGCTGCCGTCGCTGCCCGCCACCCGGGCCCGCGCCGGACTGGTGGCGGCTCCCGGGCCGCACCGCGCCATCCTCGCGATCGGCGGGTTCCAGGTGGTCGACGGGCACATCACCCCGAGCCGGATGGTCGACGCCTGGCGGCTCCGGCACGGGCGGTGGGGACAGTGGTAGCCCGTCCAAGGATCACGGGCACGGCGGTGGGCGGACACCGGACGACACGGTCCGCTACCCCGGATGGCTCGTCCCGGGCCTCCACGGTGACGATGTTCGGCTGCGTCCTGCAGAGCCCCGCCGAGGTGTTGCCCGGCGGGGCGGAGATCCTCGAGGCCAGATGGTTCCGGCCGAGAGAGCTATCCCGCAGCCGCCTGCTCGCGGCGGACATGGTCGACATCGTGGCGGCAGCGCTCGCCTGGTTCCGTGACGTTGCAGGGGACCAGCGGGCGTGACCGGCGCTGCGGCCGTGGCAGGGGAGTGGGGTGAGATGCTCGCTGACGTGGATCACCTCATCCTGGCCCAAGAACTGGACCGCACGTGCCGACTCACCGGCGAATTCACCCTCCGCTCCGGCCGCACCGTGACCGAGTACTTCGACAAGTACCGCTTCGAATCCGACCCGGTGCTGCTGCGGCGGGTCGCCGAGGCGATGGCGCCGCTCCTGCCGGCGGAGACGACTGTCCTCGGCGGCTTGGAGCTCGGTGGAGTACCGATCGCGACGGTGCTCAGCTCGTTGACCGGTCTCCCCGTGGTGTTCGTCCGCAAGGAGGCCAAGACGTACGGCACCTGTCGGCTCGCCGAGGGTGCGGACGTCGACGGGGCCCACGTCACGCTGGTCGAGGACGTCGTGACCACTGGCGGCGCCGCCCGAGCGGCCGCTGTCGCGCTCCGTGACCTCGGTGCGCACGTCGCCGTGACGGTGTGCGCGATCGACCGCAGTGGCGATACGGCCGGTCCGCTCCGGGACGTCGACGTGGAGACACGCTCGGTGCTCACCAAGGACGAGCTGGACCGGGTGCGAGCGCGCAGCGGGGCTAGGTCAGGCAACGATGATCGCAGACGCGGACGACGGGATGATTTCCCGTGAAGGGGCATCTACACTGGAAAGTATGAGCAACGTAGAGACGACGACCGTAGATGTGAACACCTCCGCCGTGGACCCGGAGCAGGTCCACAAGAGCCTCTCGGAGCACATCCTGACCGGAGGCTTCGACCTGGTGCTGGACACGGCCCGCAGCCACGGCACCTGGATCGTGGACGAGACCACC
>CAYRLV010000231.1:0-6370 GCA_964425155.1 uncultured Ornithinicoccus sp.
CGGCGTGCCGAGGTGTCAGCAGCCCGCGGCTCTGCCACACTGCCGCCCCATGCGTCCGTCTCTCACAGCAGTCGCTGCCCTCGTCCTGGTCGCTACCGCCGGCTGCTCGGGAGGCGAGTCACCCGAGGACTCCGAGGCCACCGGGGACTCCTCGGGCAAGCCGTCCCTGACGGACCTCAAGGCGACGACCACCTGCCCGGTCCAGCTGGGCGAGTCGGCGCCGTCCTCCTCCTCGATGAAGCACACGCCGTATGACGTGAGCCAGATTCCCGCGTCCACGGATCCGTTCGTGCAGGTGGTCTGTCGCTTCGCCGCCCAGCCGGACGATGTCGAGGTGCAGGTCTTCGCGGCGACGAAGAAGTCGCGCAGCCTGTTCTCGACCGACGGGTTCGGCAACTGGGCCTACAACGAGACCGGGGTGGACAGGGAGGAGCTCGAGCGCAAGGCCGAGCAGCTGTCCCCCGGTGAGGTCGTCGTCCTCGAGGGCAACGGCCAGTCCCTGGCCGTCCGCGGCGCGGAGGTCGAGGGATCCAGCCACGCCCTCATCCTGGTCGCTGGTGGCAACGGGAGCCCCGAGCAGCTCGAGGACGTGGCCGACGCCCTGCAGTTCGGCTGACCGACCCTGGGTTGGGCGTCAGCGATCCGGGTCGTTGCCGGTGACGCAGAACGGCAACCCGGCGGGATCCTCCAAGGCCACGAACCCGTTACCCGGCCACAAGACTCGCGCCCCGAGGCTCTCCATCCGCGCCACCTCGGCGGGTATGTCGGTGGTCCCCAGGTCGAGGTGTGCCCGCGCGCCGACACCCGGGTCGTCCCGGCCGAGCCGCTGGACGAGCAGCTGCAGCGGGCTCTCCGAGCGGTGGATCAGGCGGTGGAACTCCGGCGAGCTGACCGGTTCGTCGGTCCACCCGGTGGCCCGCCTCCAGAAGGCGAGCTCGTCGTCATACCGGGCATCCGGCACGTCGACGCACACCTGGACCAGACGGCTGCGGTGCCCGTCCGGCCAGGTGTGCGCGCCCGGCCGCTGGCGGACACGTGGGCCGGTGCAGACGCAGAACGGCAGGCCCGCCGGCGAGGCCATCACCTGCCAGCCGTCACCGATCGGCCCGCGGTGGGCACCGAGCGACTCCAACCGGGGCGCGTCGATCGCGATGTCGCCGGTGAGGTCGAGGTGCACCCGTGCCGGTGCACCGATGGTCTGCAGGTGCAGGTATGCCGTGCCGGTCGCCGGGACCAGCGAGCTGAACTCGGGGTGTCCCGGCCACTGGTCGCCGGGGGTCCACCCGGTCACGGCGGTCCAGAACGTGCGCGCGGTCGCGGCTGCCTCCGCGGGCACGTCGACGAAGGCGTGCATCCAGGGGGTCGGCGTGCTCATCTCCTCCACGTTCCCACAGCCGCACCGATCACACCGTCGTCCGTCGGCTAGCGTTCGAGGAGCTCGGCCGCCAGCCGGCGGGCCTCGACCAGCCGATGGTCGTCACGGTCGATGCCGCGCAGCGCAATGGCCCCTTCGAGCAGCAGGAAGAGGTGCTCGGCCACCGACTCCCGGTCCTCGAGGTCGGGCCGATCCTCGGCGAGCAGCTCGGAGATGAGCTCCCGCACTGCCTGCTTGTCTGCGGCGATCACGGCGAATCCGTCATGGTCCTCGGGGAGTTCGCTGGCCCCGTTGAGGAAGGCGCAGCCTCGGTCGACCATCGTGCTGTCGAGGTAGACGTCGAACAGGGTGAGCACGCGGGGAGCCGACGCGCCCGCGAGCCGACGCTCCAGTTCCGCCCACCAGGTGTCGTGTCGGTCCTGCAGGTAGGCGGCCACCAGCGCGTCCTTGGAGCCGAACCGGTTGTAGAGGGTGCGTTTGGTGACCCCGGACTCGGCCGCGATCGTGTCGACGCCGACCGCGTGGATCCCGTGGGCGTAGAACAACCGGGACGCGACCTCGAGGATCTGGTGGGCCGCGGGGGTCAGCTCTGCCGTTGTGCTCGAACTCATGGAAATTCCCCTTGCCTTTCACAGATCTGTGTACCTACGCTGGAGGCATCGACTTCACAGATCAGTGTAGGAGGCGGTCATGACGACCGAAACAGCTCGGGTGACCAGTTCCTTCCGCGCGGCGGCACGCGCGCTCGAGACCGCCCATGCGAGGGTGCGGTCCCGGCGTGTGCCGTCGACGACTCTCCCGGCGGGGGCCGCGCAGGTCCGCCGGGACGGCGGTCCGGCCCAGGCCGGCCGCTTCCTGTGGCTGGACGACCCCTCGGCGGGCGCCGGGCGGTGAGCCCTGCCCCGGGCCGCGCCGACGCTCACTCGGTGGCCGCCTCCGGCTCGGGTCCGGCGGTGAGACTGCCGTAGCGGTCCATCCGCTGCCACCGCAGCCGGGCTCCCGAGAGTGCGGTCACGACCGACTGGATCACCACCAGGTACATCAGCTGCCGGTAGACGAACTGCTGCAACGGCATGCTGAGGATCGGCCGGGTCGGCTCCTCGTCGAGCCGGAAGGCGATGAACGCGGTGAACATCTGGACGGCCAGGAACGCCAACCAGACCGCGATGATCCGGCCGGGATCGAGGAAGACCACGCCGTAGAGCGCGAACACGTCGACCACCGGGGCGAAGATCGGCAACAGCACCTGGAAGAGCAGCAGGTAGCCGACACCGCGGCGGCCGAACCGGCCACCGGCACCTCGCTGGAGCATCGTGCCGCGATGGCGCCACATGGCCTGCAGCGTGCCGTAGCACCACCGGTAGCGCTGCCGCCAGAGGGCACCCAGCGTCGCCGGCGCCTCGGTCCACGCCCAGGCATGCTCCTCGTAGACCACCCGCCAACCACCACTCACCACCGACATGGTCAGGTCGGTGTCCTCGGCCAGGGTGAGCCGACCGACGCCGCCGACGGCGTCGAGGGCCGCTCGGCGGAAGGCCCCCACCGCCCCGGGCACCGTCGGCATGCACCGGGCGCGGTCGAACAGTCGTCGGTCGAGGTTGAACCCGATGACGTATTCGATGTGCTGCCAACGCCCGAGGAGGCCGCCACGGTTCGCGACCTTGGCGTTGCCGGAGACGGCACCCACGTCCGGGTCGCTGAACGGCTGGACCAGTAGCCGGATCGTCTCGGGCTCCACCACGGTGTCGCCGTCCACCATGACGACGTAGTCGTAGCGCGCCAGGGACAGGCCGGTGTTGAGGGCGGCCGCCTTGCCCCGGTTGGGAGTGCTCACCAGCACCAGCTCGGGCAGGTCGAGCGACTCCACCACCTCGACGGTGCGGTCGGTCGAGCCGTCGTCGACGACGATCACCTCGACCGGATGGTCCGACGCCAGGAGGGAACGCACCGTCGCCTCGATGCTGAGTTCTTCGTTGTATGCGGGGACCACCACCGACGCCGGCTCGGTCACCTCCGGCCCCCAACCCTTGCGTCGTACCCATCGGTGCCGCGCCGCGGCGACCACGAGCACGACGGCACGCAACAGGGTCAGTGCCGCCACGGCATACAGGAGGTATCTCAGGGCCGCGACGACGACGTGGCTCACCTTCATCGCGGCGATGACGCCGAGGCCGGTCACTCGATCGACCCACGACCCGGCATGCATCGGATCGCCCATGCCGACGGCGTCACTCACCGTCGTCACGTGCCAGCCCCGGTCCTGCAGTCGCGGGATCAGTCGGTCGAGGGCCGCGACCGTGTCGGCGCGGGACTCGCCGCCGTCGTGCATCAGCAGCACCTGTCCGTGCCGCCCCCGCGGCGTGCTGTGCCGGAGGACCTGCCCGATCCCACCCTGTCGCCAGTCCTCGCTGTCGCGTGTCGTGAGCACGGTGAGGTAGTCGTGCCGACCCGCGTCGCGCATCACGTCCCAGGAAGCGTTGTCGATCGCCTCGGTCTCCGAGGAGAACGGTGGGCGAAACAGCGACGTGCTCTGGCCGGTCGCGCCGACCACGGCGAGCTGGCTCTCCCGCACCTCCATGCGTCGCTGCCACGGGGGCACCGCGGCCAGATCGGCGTGGGTGAACCCGTGGATGCCGAGTTGGTGGCCGTCGGCGACGATCTGACGGGCCACGTCCGGGTGCGCGGCGACCTCGCTCCCGAGCACGAAGAACGTCGCCTTGACGTCGTGGCGGTCGAGGACCTTGAGGATCTTCGGGGTCCAGACCGGGTCCGGCCCGTCGTCGAAGGTCAACGCGATGGTCTTCGGGCGCGGGGTGATGCTGCGGCGGCCGGGGTCGGCCGCCGGGTTGATGACCGGACCACCGCGGCTGACCTCCTGGGGGACCTGCTTGCTGGCGCCCGGGGGTGGACCGCTGTAGTCACTGGTGGTGTAGAGCTGGTGCGTGTAGCCCTCCACGCCGAGGGCGAGGCCCAGGGCGCCGACGAGCACGGCGAGCACCAGCCAGTGGACGCGCGGCGCGCTCTTGGCTGGGTCGTCACGGCGCTTCGGTCGTGCCGGACGCACGGGGTCAGCGCCGTCCCTGCGGGACGTCACGTGCGGGAGCGACGGCCGGCGTCACCTCCGCCGTCGACAACGCGGGCCGATGGCCTCGGACGGCACGGGCCGGCTCCCGCGCACCGATCTCGGCGGCGTTCTCGAGGTGCCCGTGCACGGTCTGCGTCCGCGGCCCGTGGGCCGGCAGCGACGGTCGGTCGACCGGAGGAGCGTTGACGGCGGAGAAGGCGAGCGTGCCGGCGAACGCGAGGGCGGGCAGCGTCGCGAGCGCACCGAGACCGGTGACGCGACGGCCGCGTCGACCGGTCCGGTCGACGAACACCGGTGTGGCATGACGGGAGCCACCGGCCTGCCGTCGGGCACGCACCGGTTCGGGGGTGTCAGGGGGCTGGGGGCACATCAACGCACGACCGTAACGAAGATCCGGCCGGATGGCAGCCCGGGCCGCGACGTGAAGCGTCCTGACAGCGCCACGCCGAGCACGGGCGCAGCACGGCGGGTGAGGTGTCTCACGTCGTGGACACGGCCGCGCTGCGGCCCCACCGACGAGAGTTTCCCTGATGCCGCGCCACGTCGTAGCGTCGACATCCATGAGGATCCTTCTCGTCGGCGCGGCCGGCAAGCTCGGCTCCGCCGTCCACCAGACCCTGGCCGACCGGGGCCACGACGTCCGGACCGTCGGGCGCACCAGCGGCGACCTGCGCCACGACATCACCGACCCGGCGCAGGTGACGGCGTTGTACCAGGACGCGCCGCAGCTCGACGCCGTGGTGAGCGCGGCCGGAGACGTCCCCTACCGGCTGCTCCGGGAGATCTCGCCGCAGGACTACCGGAACGCGTTCGAGGGCAAGGTGCTCAGCCAGATCGAGCTGGTGCGGCAGGGACTCTCGCGAGTCGCCGAGCGCGGCTCGTTCACGCTGATCACCGGGGTCCTGTGTCGCGAGCCGATTCTCACCGGCAGCGCGGCCGCGATGGCCAACGGCGCGGTGGAGGCCTTCGTGCGCGCGGCGGCCATCGAGATCGCGCCTCAGCGGATCAACGCGATCAGCCCGACGGTGTTCACGGAGAGCCTGGACGACTACGGCGACTTCTTCCCCGGCGTGCCACCGGTCGACCTCGCCGCGGTCGCGCAGGCCTACGTCCGGTCCGTCGAGGGACACCAGACGGGTCAGGTCTACACGCTCCCCTGACACCCCGCCGACCGTCAGGCGCTCGGCGGCGGCTGGTCGCCACGCGCCCGGCGAACGTCGCTGGTCGTGGTGTCATGGGGAGTGGTGACACACAGGGCGGGAACGGCGCATGGCTGACGCCGAGCGAGCAAGCCGACGAGGCCGTTCCGGGCTCCCCGGCCTTCCTGAGGCGTGCGACGCCCTCGGGGAGGGGAGGGCCGTCATCGTGCCCAATCCCAGTCCGATGACCTACGGGGTCGTCGCGACCACGGCGCGGGCCGTCAACGCGCTCAAGGGGCGCCCCCTGGAGCAGAGTGTCGCGGTCTCGCTGCACGACGCCGCCGAGTGGCGCCGCGTGGCCGCAGTCCTGGACGTCGCCGCCGACACGCTGGCCCGGATCGAGGCGATGCTGGCTCTCCGGTTGTCGCTGCTTGTCCCGCTGCGGGCAGACGGCGGACACCCGGAGTGGGTCACGCCGGCCGTCCACGACGGCTACCTCGCGATGTTCGATGCGCGTTGGTCGCCCACGGCGCCGCTGTGGGACGGGTATGCGCGCCTCTACGGCAGCAGCGCCAACCGCACCGGCGGGCCTCCCGCCTCCTCCGCGAGGGAAGCGATCGACACCTTCGGAGGGGACACCGTGGTCGTGGACGGCGACGACCTGCGCGACCTCGGTCGCCACCACGCCGCGAGCACGATGGTGCAGGTGGCGCCGAACGGTGCGCTCCGGCTGTACCGATCGGGAGCCCAGGACGTCTCGTCCGGGCTCGA
>CAYRLV010000232.1:0-6327 GCA_964425155.1 uncultured Ornithinicoccus sp.
GGCGTGTCCAAGGGGCAGGACGGAGGCACCGATCGCGAGGGCATGGCCGGAAACGTCGAGGGCGTGGACATGCGGGTCAACACCCAGACCACCCTGTGAAGGCGGGATCCGGCCGAGTGATCGTCACCCGGCCGGATCCGGCCCGCGCAACGGATCAGCGACCAGCGCGTCCCGCACCGCGTCGATCTTGGCCTTGGACTCCGGAGGCAGGAAGCGGCGCGCCGGAGACGCCGTGGCCGATGACGGGAAGCCGTTCTCGGGTGTCATCGCCGGCTTGGTCGGCTGGTAGAGCCAGGCGTCGAAGAAGGACCCGAGGTTCTGGCCGCTGACCTTCTCCGCCAACACGATGAACTGCATCACGTAGCCGTTGCTGTAGCGATGCCGCTGCGCCCAGGTCCGCATGATCCGGAAGAAGTCGTCGTCGCCGACGCGGTTGCGCAGCGCCTGCAGGGTCATGGCCCCACGGTCGTAGACGGCACCGGAGAACTCGCGGCCCTTGCCGGGGTCACCGATCCGCAGCTTCCAGAACGAGCTGTCCGCCGGGTAGTAGTCGTAGTAGGCCATCAGCAGGTCCTGCGCGCTGCCCTCACCGTGGTCCTCCGACCAGAGCCACTCGGCGAACGAGGCGAAGCCCTCGTTGAGCCAGATGTCCTTCCACTGGTCCACCGACACCGAGTCGCCGTACCACTGGTGGGCGTTCTCGTGCACGACCACGTAGATGTTGGAGCCGCCGCGCCAGAACCCGCGGGTGTAGACCGGACGGGTCTGGTTCTCCAGGGCGAATCCGAAGTCCGCCTTGGGAGCCACGCCGCCGATCGCCTCGAACGGGTAGGGACCCCACTTGCTCGTGTGCCACGCGATGATCTCGGGCGTGCGCGCCAGGTCGGCCTGGGCGTACTCCCCCTCGCTGCCGCCGTTGGAGGCCACGGCGTTGACCCACGGCGTGCCGTCGGCCGTCCTCCCCTGCGTCACGTCGAACTGACCGATCGCGATGAACGCGAGGTAAGGGGCCATCGGGTGGCGCTCCCGCCACCGCCAGGTGTCCCGGTCGCCGTGGTGCTGGGTGGCCTTCGGCGTGCCGTTGCCGAGGACCTCCACGCCGGCAGGCACGGTGACGTTCACGGCATACGTGGCCTTGTCGCGGGGGTGGTCGTTGCTCGGATACCACCATGCGGCGATCTCCGGCTCCCCGACGGCCACCGCGCCGTCCGCCGTGCGCACCCAGGGGTCGAGCCCGTCCACCTCCGTCTGCGACGGGACGCCGGCGTAGCTGACCTTCACCCGCATCGTCGCGCCGTCGCGCACCACCCGGCGCGGCGTGATCACCAGCTCGTGCGGATCGGACCGGTCGAACCGGGCGCGCGTGCCGTTCACCGTCACCGACGACACCGGCAGGACGAAGTCGAGGTTGAACCGGCTCAGGTCCTGCGTGGCCCGGGCCCGGATCGTCGTGGTCCCCGCCAGCTGGTCGGTGGTCGGCTCGTAGTCGAGGTCGATCCGGTAGTGCTGGACGTCGTAGCCGCCGTTGCCGTAGTCGGGGTAGTAGACGTCCCCGATGCCGGGCGCGCCCGGGCTGCCGGCGCGGGCGGCGAGCGGCGCGGCCTGGGCGGTGGCGCTGCCGCAGAGGGTCAGGGCACCCGCGAGCGCGATGAGTCGAAGCGCCCGGCTCGGGCGTCGCCTCGCGGTGGTCTCGTGTCGAGCTGTGGACATGCCCCCGGTCTACTCGCGGCCCGGTCAACGCCACCCCCGCGGACCGTCAAGTCTTGGTCAAGCAATCCAGGCGTCCGGTCACCGGGCGAACAGCCATCCCTCGATCCGCCGACGCACCTCGGCGGCGTGCTCGCCCAGCGCGGGTTGCCCGGGAAACCAAGCACGTTCGTACTCCCAGGAGATCCATCCGTCGTATGACGTCCGCGCCAGCTCGCGCGCCACCTCGCCCAGGGGCAGCACCCCTTCGCCCGGCGGCAGCGGGGTGAGGTCGGTGGCGCTCCGCACGTCCTTGACCTGCACGTAGCCGAGCCGGCCGTCGAGCAGCCTCGCCGACTCGGCCGGGCTCTCCCCCGCCAGCCAGGTGTGCAGCACGTCCCAGATCGCGACCACGTGTTCGCAGCCGGGCTGGTCGAGGACGGCCATGCTGCGCCGGGCGGACCGGTGCGAGTCGTGCGTCTCCCAGGCGACCGTGACTCCCAGAGCAGGTGCCAGGTCGGCGATCTGCGCGAGCCGGCGCCCGACGCGCCGATCGTCGACGCTGCCGTCCACATCGCCACCGGGGAAGACCCGCAGGTAGCCGGCCCCGAGGTCGGCGGCGAGCCGCAGATGATCCTGGGCGTCGGCGAGAAGGTCGTCGTCGGGGACAGCGAGGTCGGCCACCTTCACATAGCTGGCCACGGCAAGAGGGTCGATCCCGGCGGCGTCGAGGTGGTGCCGGACGTGAGCGCGGCTGGCGGACGGCATACCGACGTGGACGGCCTCGTCGGGTCCGGCCCTGAGTTCCACCCCGTCGAAGCCGTGTTGCCTTGCCGTCCGGACGATCTCGTCGATCGGCGCCCCGGGGAGACCGAGCGTGGAGAAGGCGGTGCGACCGGTCACCGGATCGTCTCCAGCGGCACCCGAACTGTGCTGCCCTGGGCGGCCGAGCGGTAGGCGGCCAGCACCACCTCGAGGACGTGCCGGGCATGGCTCGGCTCGACCCGGAGCGCCTCGCCACGCACCGCCCGGACGAAGTCCTCCAGCTGGCGCCGGAAGGCGTCCCCGATGTCGTCCTCCCCCGGCGCGGACAGGTTGGTGCTCTCGTCGCCCCGGCGCAGGAACGTGCCGGTGACCGCGTCCGCGACGAGGACCCCCTTCTCTCCGACGACGGTGACCCGGTCGGTGTAGCCGGGCGTCGTGGACACCACCGTGATGCTGGCCGGGACGCCGTTCGCGAGCTCCAGCTGGAGCGTCGCGTCGGTCTCGACGCCGCTGCCGAACCGCCGGACCAGCCGGGCGCTGACGGTCGCGACCGCTGCCCCACCGTGCCAGACCACCCGGTCGATGCCGTGCGCGCCGATGTTCATCAGGGCACCCCCGCCGGCCACCTCGCGCGAGAAGAACCAGTCGGGTCGGGTGCCGGGGCGGTAGTCCGTGCTGCGCAGGTCGTGGACCATCACCACCCGGCCCACGGCACCCTCGCGCAGCGAGCGCGCGAGCGCCAGCTGGTGTGGCAGCGCGTGCTGGATGTGCCCCACCGCCAGAGTGACTCGCGCCGACGCGCACGCGTCGATCATCGCGTCGCAGTCCGGCAGCGTGGTGGCCATCGGCTTCTCGACCAGCACGTGCACACCCGCGGCCGCGGCGTCGACGACGATGTCCCGGTGCCGCGCGTGCGGCGTGTTGACCACCACGGCGTCCAGGTCGCCCTGGTCGAGCAGCTCGCGGTGATCGGTGCTCACCCGCACGTCGGAGCGGCCCGCCACCGCCTCCGCCCGCCCGCGGTCCAGGTCACAGACCGCCTGCAGCCGCGCGCCGGGCGTGACCTCCAACGCAGCCGCGTGCAGCCGGCCGACCGCCCCCGCACCGACGAGTCCGAAGCGCATGTCGCTCAACGACGCCCCACACTGCTTCCGTGTGCAGAGGTCACTTGGAGATGCCCTGCGAGACCGACCCGTGCAGCTGGCGCTGGAAGATCAGGTAGACGAGCAGGACAGGCAGCACCGTGATGACGACGGCGGCGAAGAGCGCACCGAAGTTCACCGAGTAACCCGCCTGCGAGGCGAAGCGGGCCATGCCCTGCGTGAGCACGTAGTTGTCCTCGGTGGAGTTCAGCGCCACCGGCAGGAGGAACTGGTTCCACAGCCCGACGAAGTTGAGGATCGTGACGGTCGACAGGCCGGGTCGTGCCATCGGCAGCATCACCGAGAGGAAGGTCCGCCACTCTCCGGCCCCGTCGATGGCCGCCGCCTCGGCGATGCTGCTCGGCAGGGCCTTGAAGAACGAGAACATGAAGAACACCGTGAACGGCAGCGCGAACGCGGCGTAGGTCAGGATCAGCCCGGGGAGCGTGTTGAGCAGCGCCATCTGCTGCAGCAGGAAGAACAACGGCACGATCGCCAGGAAGATCGGGAAGGTGAGCCCGGCGAGCATCAGGTAGTAGATGACCCGGCTGCCGGGGAACGGGAACCGGGCGAGCAGGTAGGCGCACATCGACCCGAGCACCATGGTCACGACCAAGGCCCCGACGACGACGATCAGCGAGTTGAGGAAGTACCTGCCGATCCCGGCCGTGGTCCATGCGCTGACGTAGTTGTCGAAGTTCCAGTGCTTCGGCAACGAGAACGGCGATTGGCGGATCTCCGTGGTGGTCTTGAACGACGACAGCACCGTCCAGAGCATCGGCAGGATGACGATGAGGCTCCAGACGGTCAGTGACGCGTGCGCGGCCGTGCCGACGACAGCGTCACTGCGCGTCCGCCGCGGACCGTGGCCGGCGCTGCGTTGCCGGGCGGGTGCCGGTGGGGCAGTGGTGGCGGTCACTCGGTCACGTCCTCACGTCCGCCGGTGAGCCGGTTGACCAGGATGACGATGCCAGCGAAGACCAGGGTGATGACCGCGAGCGTCACACCCATGGCACACGCAAGACCGAACTTGCTCTTGCCGAAGGCCGTCTCCAACAGCTCCTGCGAGATCACCAGAGTCGCGTCGTTCGTGCCATTGGGGTTCATCGCCGCCATGTAGACGAAGGAGTCCAGAGAGAGGATCCCCATGTAGATGTAGGCGGTCTGCAGGTTGTCCCGGATCATCGGGATCGTGATCGAGGTCGCCGTGCGGAACCGCCCCGCGCCGTCGATCCTGGCGGCCTCGAACAGCTCCGCCGGGATGCCCTTGATGGCGGCGACGAACAGCACCATGTAGAACCCCACGAAACCCCACACGATGGCGAACATCACGGCAACCAGCGCGGTCCGCGAGTCGCCGAGCCACGGGAACGACTCGAACTGCTCGAAGCCGAGCTTGGTGAGGATGCCGTTGAGGATCCCGGCGCTGGGATCGTAGATCTGCTGCCAGATGAGACCGATGATGATCGCGGGCACGACGTAGGGGAAGAACGACACCACCCGGTAGAAGCTCGAGTTGCGCAGCCCGCGGACCCTGCCGTGGCTGCTGCCCCCGACGGTCACGAACGTGGCGAGCACCAGGCTGAGGAGGATCGTCACGAACGGCAGCACGACGCCGAGGGTCACGCTGTTGCGCACCGCCGTCAGGAACTTGTCGTTGCTCAGCAGGTCGACGTAGTTGCTCCCGCCGACGAAGTTCATCGTGCTGGAGAACCCCGACCAGTCGGTGAACGAGTACCACACCGCCTGGGCGAACGGCGACAGCACGAACGCGGCGTAGAACCCCACCGGGACCACCAGGAAGACGAGGAAGAAGGTGATCCGATCGAAGGTCAGTCGTTTGCCCGGGCGGCGGCGAGCAGCAGGCTTGGTGCTGCCCGCCGCGACGCCCGTGCCGAGCGCAGTCACTACTGCACCTTGATCTTCTTGACCGAGTCGTCCTCACGGATCTTGTCGGTCATCTGCTGCATCGCCTTGGTGAGCGTGGCCGCGTCGGACTTGCCTTCCATGAACGTGTTCCACACGGAGTTGATGTCCGCCGTCATGCCGTAGAAGTCGACGAAGATCCAGGTGAAGACCTTGTCCCCGGCCGCTTCCAGCATCTTGACCTGGCTGACCAGCGCGGTCGAGCCGAAGCCGTCGGCGGGCACGGTGTCCTTGACCACCGTCGACGACAGGATCGACTTGGCGAAGTTGCTGGCCGCCTCCTTGGACAGCATGGCGCGGAGGAACTCCTTGCCGCCGGCCGGGTTCTCGGCCTTGCTCGGCACGATGTAGGCCTCGGCAGCGGCGCTGTGCAGCGCCTCATACGGCATGGCCGACGACGTGGTGACGGTCATCGCCGGGGCGCCGGTCATCTTGAAGCCCTTCTTGGTCTCCTTCTTCATCTCGTTCTCGATCCACGAGCCCGAGGGATAGAGGATGGCCTCCTGCGCGTTGCTCCACTGCGCCTGGGCGGCGGTGAACTGCGTGCCGCTGCCACCGGGCTTGAAGTAGCCGGCCTTGACGATCTCCTCCATCTTCTTGAACACCTCCTGCACCGGCCCCAGGGACCAGCAGCCGGCCTCGAGGTTGTCCAGGGCCAGGCGCACGTCGTCGCCGCCCTCCTTGATGGCCGACGCGACGGCGAGGGTGAGGTAGTAGGACGCGGCCTCCTTGCCCCAGCAGAACAGGTACTTGCCCTCCTTCTTGGCCTTGGCCCCGAGGTCGATCGCCTCGTCCCAGGTCTTGGGCA
>CAYRLV010000233.1:0-6325 GCA_964425155.1 uncultured Ornithinicoccus sp.
CAGTGCCTCGGCGACCAGGTCGACGTCGGCCTCGGTGTTCCAGACGTGGAACGCGATCCGGACGCCGCCCGCGCGCGAGGAGACGACCGCGCCGGCCGCCTCGAGCCGGGAGGCGACCGTGCCGTCCGGGTCGTCGAGCCGCAGCACCGGCCGCCCCTGCGCGGGGAGGCCGAGACGGGCGCGCAAGCCGTCGGCCAGGGCGACGTCGTGGTCGCGGATCATCGCCGTCGGCACGGAGGAGATGATCTCGAGCGCCGGCACCGCACCGACCCAGGACAACCACGCCGGCGACACGTCGAAGCGGCTCGCGGTGGTGGACAGGTGCATCTCCGGCCCGTAGCACGAGGCCCAGATGTCCTCCCCCGCGTACCACCCGGCGGCGACGGGCGTGAGCCGCTCGGCGGCCTCCGGGCGCGCGGTGAAGTAGGTCGTGCCGCGCGGCTGGCACATCCACTTGTAGGCGGAGCAGACGGTCAGGTCGAAGTCGCCCGCCCGCAGCGGCAGCCAGCCGGCCGACTGGGTCACGTCGCAGAACGTGAGCGCACCTGCCGCTCGGGCAGATTCGGTGATCGCCGCCTCGTCCAACACACTGCCGCACGCACTCTGGGCCAGGGAGAACGCCACCAGGGTGGTGCGCTCGGTGATCGCGTCGGCGAGCCGGTCGAGCGGGACCTGGCGCACCGTGATGCGGCCCTGTTGCGCCTGCACGAGGAACGGGAAGACGATCGAGGTGAAGTCACCCTCGGGACAGACCACCTCGGCCCCGTCGGGCAGCGACGCGGCCACCACGCCGGCATAGACCGACGCCTGCGGCCCGACCGACACCCAGTCGGTGGGCACCTCGGCGAACCGAGCGTATGCGGCGCGGGCCGCCTGCACGTCCTCGTCGTAGCCCGCCGCGGTGGCCGTGCCGAGCTGCCACCGACCGACCGCGGAGCGGACCGCCTCGGCGACCTCGATCGGCGGCAGCCCCATCGTGGTCGCGTTGAGGTAGCCGGGCGCCGGGGCCCAGTGCGCCTTCAGCTCGGCGAGCGCCCGGACCGGGTCGGCGGCCGGCGGGGCGCCACCCGCGGTGGCACCGGACACGGGCGCGCTCGCTCCGGCAGCGCGGGCGCGGGTGAGGGTGGGAGCAGTGGTGAGACTCGGCATACGTCCACTGTGGCTGATTTTCTTCCATCACACAAGACGACGACTTCTTGACTTTGAATAACAGTAGATTATTCTTGGGTCATGATCGATGCAGCCGGCCTCCGCGTGATGAAGGCGATCCACGACGAGGGCAGCTTCACCGCTGCCGCGGCCTCGCTGGGTTTCAGCCAGCCCGCGATCTCGCAGATGGTGCGACGACTCGAGGACCGCACCGGCACGGCCCTGGTCGAGCGGATCGGCCGCACCGTGCGGCTGACCGAGGCGGGCGAGGTGCTGGCCCGGCACGCGGTGCCGGTGCTGGCCGCCCTCGAGACCGCGAGCGCGGAGGTCTCGGCGATCGCGGGACTGCGCGCCGGCCGGGTCCGGTTGATGGCCTTCCCCTCCTCCTCGGCCACCCTCGTGCCCCGCGCGCTCGCCCTGGTCAAGGAGCGCTATCCGGACGTGACGGTGAGCTTCCAGGAGGGCGAGCCGCCCGAGTCGCTCGCGGCGTTGCGGGCCGGCGAGTGCGACCTCGCCGTCGCGTTCGCGTATGAGGGCACCGACCTCGGGCGCGGCGAGGACGACCTCGAGGGGCTGGTCACGCACAAGCTGCTGGACGACGAGGTGCGGCTGGCGCTGCCGAAGGACCACCGGCTGGCCGACGACCCGGTCGTCGACCTGGCCGAGCTCTCCGACGAGACGTGGATCGCCGGGTGTCCCCGGTGCCGCGGCCATCTGTTGTCGTTGTGCGACCGCGCCGGGTTCGCGCCGGACGTGGCGTTCGAGACGGAGGACTACGTCGCGGTGCTGGGACTTGTGGCGGAGGGGCTCGGGGTCGCGCTGATCCCCGACCTGATCCTGCGCAGCGCGAGCCACCCCGACGTGGTCACGCCGTCGGTGAAGCCGGCCTCGCGCCGCTCGGTGCACCTGGTGACGACGGCCGACCTCGAGCGGGTCCCGGCCGTCCGGGCCACCGTGGACGCGCTGGTCGAGGCGGCCGAGACGCCGGGATGCGTCCAGGGTTGACCCCCGGCCCGCGCCGGGAACACGTCACTCGGCGGCACGAAGCAGGTCGGCGCTGACCCGCTCTGGGGCGGTGAACATCGACTCGTGACTCCCGACGCACTCGATCACGCGGGGGTCTGCGAGTCGGTCAGGGAAACGTGACCACCCGTACTCGCCCGGCGGAAGAGCGTGGTCGTCGGGCGAGATGACGTAGCTGGTCGGCACGTTCAGGCTGTCGTAGTCGACCTCGCCGACCGGATCGGTGAACGTGGCGAAGGGCTGCGGCAGCATGAGGGAGTGCACGATCTCCTGCGCAGCGGGTTCGGCGTCCTGCATGAAGGCTCGCCGCCAGACCGCCAAGGGCAACGCGACGGTCCGGTCCTCGGACGCCTCGGCGAGGCCGGTGAACAGGGTCCGGTAGTCCGGCGGGAACAGGTCGAAGAGCGACTGCCCGCTGAGTGGGAGGAACGCGTTGAAGTAGACCGCCCTCGCGAGCCGCTCCTCGAGCCGATGAACCGACGCGGACAGCACCATCCCGCCCCAGGAGTGGGCGACCAACGTCACGTCGCGCAGGTCCAGGCCGTTGACGTAGGCGACCAGGTGGTCGGCGGCGTCCGCGAGGCCGATACCCCGCCGGTCGTCACCGGGTGACAGGCCCGGCGCGGTCGGCTGGAAGACCTCATGTCCGGCCGCGCGCAGCCGCGCCGCGACAGCGTTCCAGGTCCATCCGCCGTGCCAGGCGCCGTGCATCAGGACGAATGTCTGTGGCATCACACCTCCGGGGGTCCACGTCAGCCGCTGCCACGTGGTCGAGGGTGTTGACGCCGTAGGGACCGACCTGCCGATTATCACGCTCTGCCACCGCCCCGTGTCTCTCCTTTTTTGTGGCGGACAGGTGGCGTCCGAGGTGACACCGCCTCGCGGCAACAAGCTCTACGGTGCGGTGGTGTCAGGGGCCTCGGGTGGCCACGGCGGGGCCACCGCCGGGACTGCGGGTGATCGCGATGTCGCCGCGCCGGTCGGTCCGGAACACCGTCATGTGGTCGTGCCGCAGCAAGGTCAGCAGGCTCGGCGCCGGGTGACCGTAGTCGTTGTCCGCCCCGACACTGATCAGCGCGACCGGCGCCCGCGCGAGCTGGAGCAGCGCCGGGTCCTGCTTGGCCGAGCCGTGGTGGGCGACCTTGAACACGTCGAAGTCCGCCGGACGACCCTCCCGTTCGAGCGCGACCCGCACCCGGCGGGCCGCTTCCGGCTCGACGTCACCGAGCAGGAGCAGCCGGAGGCCACCGACCTGCGCGTCCAGGACCACGCTGGCGTTGTTGGGGATCGAGCCCTCGTGCAGCTCGGTCGCCGGCCACAGGACCCGCGCGCGGAGCCCCTCCCACCGCAGCACGTCGCCGGCGTAGGCCCGCCGCACCGGGACGCCCGCCCGCTCCGCCTCGGCGCGCACCGCCCTCGCCTCGCCGGCCGGTTCATCGACCGGCGAGACGTAGATCGCCCGCACCGGCCAGCCGTCGAGCACCGCAGGCAGCCCGTCGACGTGGTCGGCGTGGAAGTGGGTCAGCACGACGGCGTCGACGACGGCGACGTCCAAGCGCCGCAGGCAGTCACGCATCGGCACCGGATCGGGCCCGGTGTCGACGACCACGGCGTGGCCCGGGGCACTCGACAACACCATCCCGTCACCCTGACCCACGTCACACATCACCAGCACCCAGCCGGGCGGCGGCCAGCCCACCGAACCCGTCGGCCAGGCGCAGGCGAGCAACAGCAGCACCGCTCCCGCCGCCGCCCACGGTGCCGCGCGTGCCCGGGCCAGCACCCACGGACCTGTGACGAGCGCGCCCAAGGTCAGCACGGCGAGGAGCACCGCGCCGAACGGCCCGTCGGGCCAAGGCAACTGGCCCATCGGCACGCTCGCGCAAGCGCGCGCGACCCACGCGATGCCCAGAGTCGGGAAGCCGGCGAGCCAGCCGATCACGGCAGCCAGCGGCGCCCAGACGAGGGCGACGAGCGCCGCCACCACACCCAGCACGGTCGCGGGCGCGACCAACGGGGCGGCCAGCAGGTTGGCCAGCACCCCGACGACGGTCACCGAGCCCTGCAGCAGCACCACCACCGGTGCGCACATGGCCTGAGCAGCCAACGGTATGGCGATCGCCGGACCGAGCACGCGCAGTCGCCTCGGCAGGTGGCTCGAGATCCGATCGCCCCAGGACCGCACGAAGAGCAGCAGCCCGAGCGTGGCCAGGGTGGACAGCGCGAAGCCGTAGGAGCGGGCGAGCCAGGGGTCGATGCAGAGCAGCACGACGATCGCGGCGCCGAGCGCGGGCAGGCCCACTCGTCGTCGAGAGGTGCTCAGGCCGATCAGCCCGACGCCGCCCATGACGGCGGCACGCAGCACACTCGGCTCCGGGCGGCACAGCACGACGAAACCGGCGAGGCACGCACCCGCCACCAGCGGCCGCCATCGTCGGTGCACGCGGCACCAGCCGCACGCCCAGAGCGCAGCGGCCAGCACCACCGCGACGTTGCTCCCGCTGACGGCGGACAAGTGGGTCATGCCGGTCGCGAGCATCGCATCGGTGAGCGAGGGCGGGGTCTGGCTCGTGTCGCCGATGACCAGGCCGGGCAGCAGTCCGCGGGCGTCGGCGGGCAAGCCGCTGACGGCCTCACGCAGACCCGCGCGGACGTGCTCGGCGGCCCGGGCGATCGGTCCGGGCGGGTGCACGGTCAC
The DNA here is from genome assembly GCA_964425155.1 of uncultured Ornithinicoccus sp. Classification (GTDB taxonomy): domain Bacteria; phylum Actinomycetota; class Actinomycetes; order Actinomycetales; family Dermatophilaceae; genus Segeticoccus. The sequence goes on from CAYRLV010000233.1 coordinate 4,871, forward strand.
CGGGTCGCCGGACGGGTTGAACACCGCGACGACGTCGTCGCCGGGCTCGGCGGCCCCGAACCGGCCTCGCACCCGGACGGTCTCGTGCCAGCGCACGTCCTCCCACGCGCGGTCGCCGAACACCAGCACCGGCGTGCTCGGCGTGCTGCTCTGGCCCCGGGACACCACGGCGCGGACCGTCACGCGCACCACGACCAACTCGGCCTGCCTCGGTCCGGCGTCGGCGACGACGCGCGGGTCGGCGGTGACGACGGCCTCGACCTCGGCGCTCGCCCGCTGGTGGGCGAGCTCGGGCACCACGCCCGCGGACTGCGACGCCCGGTGGGCGCTCATCGCCCCGAGGCAGAGCGCGGTCGTCAGGCAGGCCAACGCGATCCCGGGCCCGACCGCGGCGAGCCGCTGCCGCCGGCCGGTCAGGACCCACGCGCCCAGACCGACCAGCGCCACGGCGCCGGTCAACACGAGCACCTGTCCCACCGGCCAGGACAACGCCACCGCCGTCGCGGCCCAGGCGATCAGAGCCGGGACGAGCAGCCGCACGTCGGGCCGTGCCGGCTCGTCCGACTCGGCCACCGCGAGGTCGCCGGGCTCGGCAGCATCGGGGGCGCCCGCCCCGCCCGGCCCGGCGCGACCCGCTCGACGGGTCATACCCGCACGTGGTCGCGCAGGTCGGCCAGCACCTTGTCGCCGATGCCGCTCACCTCGAGCAGCTCGTCCACCGACGAGAACCGGGAATGCTCGGTGCGCCAGTCGAGGATCCGCTGCGCCAGCACCGGGCCGACTCCCGGCAGCGCTTCGAGCTCGGTGAGCGTCGCGGTGTTGAGGTCGACGGGCGCGGTGGACGCGGTCTCGGCCCCGGTCGCGGGTGGCGCTGCGGCAGCGGGTGGGGCGCCCGGCAACGGCGTGGGGTCCTCCCCCGGCTTCGGCACGACGACCTGTTCCCCGTCGGCCACCGGCCGGGCCAGGTTGACGCCCGACAGGTCCGCCGCCCCGGTGGCGCCGCCTGCCGCGCGCACGGCGTCGCGCACGCGCGCACCCTGTCGGAGCCGCACGACCCCGGGGTCGCGCACCTGCCCCACGACGTGCACGAGCAGGAACGCCGCGGCAGACGGCGAGGGCGCCGGTGACGCCTCTCCCACCGTCGACCCCGACGAGCCTCCCGCGACCGGCGACCCGCGCGCCCGACCCTCGGCCGTGGCGAACCCGGCGGGGACGGATCGCGGCGCCGAGCCGCTCGCGCTCGATGTCGTCACCGGATGCGGGGCGGCACCGGACCTCGCCCAGGCCACGCGCATGCCGAGGACGACGGCCGCCAGCAGGGCGACCGCGACCAGGCCGAGCACCGCCAGCCGGCTCGGTCGCACCCACAGGCCGCGCAACGACTCCGGGACGGTCAGCAGCGCCGGGCCGGGCGGAGTCGGTCGCCGGTGACGCCCGGTGCGGCGTGCGCGTTGA
>CAYRLV010000234.1:0-6322 GCA_964425155.1 uncultured Ornithinicoccus sp.
GCAGGTCGGCGAGGCCCGCCCAGCCCACTCCGGTGCGGCGCTGGCGCAGCTCGCCGGACAGGTAGGTCACCACCACCTCGAGGTCGTCCGGCTCGGTCCGTCGCAGCAGGTCGGCCAGGGCGTCCCGCTTGGCCAGCCGCGAGCGGGTGGCGGCGACCGCCGACGAGGTGGACACCACGTCATACAGCAGCATGGGCACCATCCTTGCCGCCGACGCCGACATCCGCACGACCCCACACCCCCGGACTCGTCGCGAATGGTGGTGGCCCTCGCGTGCGGTTCCTCGCGCCAACGCCACGACCCTGCGCCACGAGGAACGGCGGGCGTCGGTGAGACGGCCCGGCCGCCACAGCGGCGATGTGGCACGATCGGGCGCTGTGAGCACCGACACCGCCTCCGCCGCGCCCGGGCCCGCCTCCGGTCCCGCCCTCCCGCTCCTGGTCCTCGGCCAGGGCACCGAGCTCGCGACCGAGCGCGGGGTGGAGTGCCCGGGCGAGCTGCCGCCACCGTCCGACCCCGACCTGGTCGAGCGGGCCCGCGCCGCCAAGGCCGCGCTCGGCGACCGGGTCTTCGTGCTCGGGCACCACTACCAGCGCAACGAGGTGATCGAGTTCGCCGACGTCACCGGTGACTCGTTCAAGCTGGCCAAGGAGGCCGCGGCCCGGCCGGACGCGCCCTACATCGTCTTCTGCGGCGTGCACTTCATGGCCGAGTCGGCCGACATCCTCACCAGCGACCAGCAGCAGGTGATCCTGCCCGACCTCGCGGCCGGGTGCTCGATGGCCGACATGGCGCAGATCGGTCAGGTCGAGGACGCCTGGGACGAGCTGGTCGAGGCGGGGATCGCCGACCGCGTCGTGCCCGTGACCTACATGAACTCGTCGGCGGCGATCAAGGCGTTCACCGGGCGACACGGCGGCACGGTGTGCACGTCCAGCAACGCACGCCGGGCCCTCACCTGGGCGTTCGACCAGCGGGGCGGGCCGGGGGGCGACGGCGCGGTGCTCTTCCTGCCCGACCAGCACCTGGGGCGCAACACCGCCCTCGACCTCGGACTGTCGCCGGACGACTGCGTGGTCTACGACCCGCACCGACCCGGGGGCGGGTTGTCGCCCGAGCAGCTCCGCTCGGCGCGGATGATCCTGTGGCGGGGGCACTGCTCCGTCCACGGCCGGTTCACGCCCGAGGCGGTGGAGACGGCGCGTCGGGAGATCCCCGGCGTCCGCGTCATCGTGCACCCCGAGTGCCGGCACGAGGTCGTCGAGCTCGCCGACGAGGTCGGCTCGACCGAGAAGATCATCAAGGCCATCTCCGCCGCTCCCGCCGGCACCTCCTGGGTGGTCGGCACCGAGCTCAACCTCGTGCAGCGGCTCGCCCAGCAGCACCCCGAGCAGCGGATCGCCTTCCTGGAGAAGAACGTCTGCTACTGCTCCACGATGAACCGCATCGACCTGCCGCACCTCGTGTGGGCGCTCGAGTCGCTCGTCGACGGGCGCGTGGTCAACCCGATCCGCGTCGACCCGGAGGTCGCGCGCTGGGCCCAGGCGGCGCTGGACCAGATGCTCGCCCTGCCCGGCGAGTCGGCGAAGGACTGATCGTCCGCCGATGAGCACGTCCGGGGAGGGCACGGCCGCCGCTCTCCTCATCTGGGTCATGCTCGCGCTCGCGCTGCGCCTCGGGCTGCGGCTGGCCCCCGTGCGACTCGGGCCCGGCACCCGACGCCGCGACCTGGTGCCCGCGGTCGCGGTGGTGCTGTGGCTGGTCGTGGCGGTCCCGTCGCTGCTGCAGTGGCCCTTTCCGCACCTGCTGACGGCGCTGCAGCGCGATCCGGTCGCCGTCCGGGACGGTCAGGTATGGCGGGTGCTCACCTCGGTCGTCGTCCAGGACGGCGGTCTCGCGGGCACCGTGTTCAACCTCGTCGTCCTGGCCCTGGTGGCGGTCGTGGCCGGCCGGGTGTGGGGGGCCGCCCGGTCGGTCGCGCTGTTCGCCGCCGGCGTGGTCGGGTTCAACCTGATCACCGTCTTCGGTTTCCCGTCGGTCGGGGCCGGCAACTCGGCCGCCTGCTTCGTGCTCGTGTGCTCGCTGGCGGGTCTCGCGCTGCTGCACCGGAATTCGCGAGAGCAGATGCTGCTCGCCCTCCTCATCGTGCTCACCGGCGGGGCGCTGCTGGCCCTCCTCGACGCGCACGGCTTCGCGGTGCTGCTCGGTGTCGTGCTGGGAGGGGCCGCCGCGCGGTGGTGGCCGCCCCGTGGACACTGGGACCATGGTTCTTGACGTCGAGCGCGTCCGCGCCGCCTTTCCCGCCCTGTCCGACACGGTCGCCTACTTCGACGGCCCCGGCGGATCGCAGACGCCCCGCGTGGTGGCCGACGCGGTGGCCGAGACCCTCGTCGCGGGCCTGGCCAACCGCGGCACGGTGACCGCGGCCGAGCAGCGCGCCGAGGAGATCGTGCGGGAGTCCCGACGGGCGGTGGCCGACCTGCTGGGCGCCCGGCCCGACGGGGTGGTCTTCGGCCGCTCGATGACGCAGGTGACCATGGACGTGTCCCGCGCGCTGGCCAGGACCTGGTCGCCGGGCGACGAGGTGGTCGTGAGCCGGCTCGACCACGACGCCAACATCCGACCCTGGGTGATCGCGGCACGGTCCGCGGGAGCCACGGTGCGGTGGGCCGACTTCGACCCCGAGACGACCGAGCTGCCGGTCGAGGCGGTGACGGCGCAGCTGTCCGAGCACACCAAGGTCGTGGCCCTCACCGGCGCCTCCAACCTGCTCGGCACCCGGCCGGACACCGCGACGATCGCGGCGGCCGCGCACGAGGTCGGCGCCCTGGTCTACGTCGACGGCGTGCACCTCACCCCGCACGCCCCCGTGGACGTCACGGCGCTCGGTGCGGATTTCTACGCCTGCTCCCCCTACAAGTTCTTCGGCCCCCACCACGGCCTGGTCGTGGCGGATCCCGCGCTGCTGGAGTCGATCTCGCCCGACAAGCTGATGCCCTCCACCGAGGTGGTGCCGGAGCGGTTCGAGCTGGGCACCCTCCCCTACGAGATCCTCGCAGGCACCACGGCGACGGTGGACTTCATCGCCGGCCTGGTGCCGGGCGAGGGCGACCGGCGCTCCCGGGTGGTGGCCTCCATGACCGCCGTGGAGGAGCACGAGGACACCCTGCTCGATCGGCTGCTCACCGGTCTGGCCGACCTGCCGGCACTCACCGTGCACAGCAGGGCCAAGCTGCACACCCCGACCGTCCTGCTCACGCACGGGAGCCGGTCGCCGCAGGAGGTCTACGAGACGCTGGCTGCCGACGGCATCAACGCGCCGGCGAGCCACTTCTACGCGCTGGAGGCCTCCCGGCACCTCGGGCTCGGCGAGGCCGGCGGCGTGCGGGTGGGGCTGGCCCCTTATACGACCGCAGCCGAGATCGACCGTCTGCTCGAGGCCCTCGCCGCCCTCTGACCCGCCCCGAATGGTTGTTGGACTTGCGCGAAAAAACCGCCTCACTTCCAACAACCATTCGCCACGAGCAACGCGGGGGGACGCGGGGGCAACGCGGGGGGACGCGAGGGCAATCAGGCGCGGCTGACCATTCCCCGGGCGTCGAGCAGCGGGTTGTGCTCCACCGGCACCCGCTCGAGCTCCGGCGGCGGGCCCGGCGGGGTGCCGTCGCCGAACGGGCGCCCGCCCAGCGCCTCGCGGCCGTGCGGCTCCGCCCAGTTCGCCAGGTCGGGACCGGCCGGCACGACGCCGGTCGGGTTCACGTCCCGGTGCACCACGTAGTAGTGCCGCTTGATGTGGACGAAGTCGGTGGTGTCGCCGAAACCGGGCGTCTGGAACAGGTCGCGCGCGTAGGCCCACAGCACCGGCATCTCGGCCAGCTTGCTCCGGTTGCACTTGAAGTGCCCGTGGTAGACGGGGTCGAAGCGCGCCAACGTGGTGAACAGCCGCACGTCCGCCTCGGTGATCGTGTCACCGACCAGGTAGCGCTGTCGCTCCAGCCGCTCGGTCAGCCAGTCGAGGGCCGCGAACAGGCGGCGGTAGGCCTCCTCGTAGGACGCCTGTGACCCGGCGAAGCCGGCTTCGTAGACCGCGTTGTTCACGTCCCGGTAGACCCGCTCGGCGACCTCGTCGATCTCGTCACGCAGCGGCTCGGGATAGAGCTCCGGCGCGCCCTCGCGGTGGAGGGCGCTCCACTGGGTGGACAGGTCGAGGGTGATCTGCTTGAAGTCGTTGGTGACCACCTGGCCGGTCGGGACATCCACGATCGCCGGCACGGTGATGCCGCGGGGGTAGTCGGGCTGCCGTGCCTCGTAGGCGTCCTTGAGCCGCGGGATGCGCAGCACCGGGTCGAGCCCGTCCGGGTCGAGGTCGAAGGTCCAGCTGTCGGCGTCGTGCGTCGGCCCGCAGATCCCCATCGAGAGCGCGTCCTCGAGACCGAGCAGCCGGCGCACGATGATCGCCCGGTTGGCCCACGGGCACGCACGGGCCACGACCAGCCGGTAGCGGCCCGGCTCGACCGGCCACTCCGGGTTGTCGGGCGTGATCCGGTCGTTCAGGTAGCGGGTGTCCCGCTGATAGGTCTCTTCGACGTATGCCGTCTGCTTGCCCATGTCTCCCAACCTAACCCGGGTCCCCACGCGCCTCGTGCGACGCCCTCGCGTCAGCGCCGGCCGAGGCGGTCGAGCAGGACGGCCTCGGCCACGCAGACCCGCTCGAACTCGCCGAGGTGCAGGCTCTCGTTGGCGCCGTGGGCGCGGGTGTCGGGGTCCTCGACTCCGGTCACCAGGATGGCGGCGTCCGGGAACCGCTCGGCGAACGCGGCCACGAACGGGATGGAGCCGCCGACGCCGATGTCGACCGGCGGCACGCCCCAGGCGTCCTCGAACGCCGCCCGCGCCTGGTCGTAGACGGGACCCTGGGCGTCCGCGGCGAAGCCCTCTCCTTCGTCGTCCAACCGGACCTCGAGCCGGGCGCCCCAGGGCGTGTGCTCGCGCAGGTGCCGCTCGAGCGCGGCGTAGGCCGCTCGCGGGTCCTCGTCGGGGGCGATCCGCATCGAGATCTTCGCCCGGGCCGAGGGGACCAGCGTGTTGGACGAGGTGTCGACGGCCGGGGCGTCGAGGCCGATCACGGTCAGCGCGGGTTTGGTCCACATCCGCGACAGCAGGCTCCCGGTGCCCACGACCTGCACGCCGTCGAGCAGCCCGGAGTCGCGGCGCAGCTGCTCCTCGGTCATCGGCAGGTCGGCCGCCTCCCCGGAGCGCAGGCCGGCCACCGCGACGTCACCCGCGTCGTCGTGCAGGCTCGCCAGCAGCCGGGTGAGGGCCATCAGCGCGTCCGGCACCGGACCGCCGAACATGCCGCTGTGCACCGAGTGGTCGAGCGTGCGCACCTCGACCACGGCGCGCACCATGCCGCGCAGCGTCGTGGTGAGCGCCGGCGTGCCGACCTCCCAGTTCATCGAGTCGGCCAGCACGATGGCGTCGGCCCGCAGCCGCTCGCCGTGCCGCTCGAGGATGGTGCCGAGGCTGTCGGAGCCGACCTCCTCCTCGCCCTCGACGAACACGGTGACGCCGACCGGCAGCGCGCCGGCGTGGGCCCGCAGCGCGGCGACGTGCGCCATCACCCCGGCCTTGTCGTCCGCGGCGCCACGGCCGTAGAGCCGCCCCTCGCGCTCGGTCGGCTCGAACGGCGCGCTGTCCCAGTCAGCGTCGTCACCCGGCGGCTGCACGTCGTGGTGGGCGTAGAGCATCACGGTGGGCGCGCCGGGCGGCCCGTCGACGTGCCCGATGACGGCGGGCCGGCCGCCCTCGCGGACGATCTCGACGTCCAGGCCCTCGGCGCGCAGCAGCTCGGCCACGGCCTCGGCACTGGCGTCGACGTGCGCCTGGTCGAAGGAGTCCAGCGACACGCTCGGGATGCGGGTGAGCGCCTCGAGGTCGCGCCGCACGGCGGGCATGCCGGCCGCGATCCGCTCACGCAGCTCGGTCAGTCGTTCCGGGGTCGGCCCAGCAGGGGTGGTGTCGTCGGTCACCTGCGTGACGCTACCCACCGCACGGTGGCGGTGCGGACGCGGGTGAGCACACGACATACAGTGTGGTCCGTGTTTGGACGCAAGAAGAGTGCCGAGGCCGAGGCGGCCGCGCAGACCCCTCCCCCACGGCCCGGTGCCAAGAACCGTCCGACACCCAAGCGGCGCGACCAGGAGGCCGCGCGCAAGCAGCCGCTCGTGCCCACCGACCGCAAGAAGGCCGCCAAGACCGACAAGGCCAAGATGCGCGAGGAGCGGATGAAGCGCCGCGAGGGCATGATGCGCGGCGACGAGCG
>CAYRLV010000235.1:0-6315 GCA_964425155.1 uncultured Ornithinicoccus sp.
CCGCGAGCGCCGGGGATCGCGTCCCAACCGGCGGGAAGGTCGACGCCCGGGCGCCCGGTCAGCGGGTAGAGGTAGATGACGGTCCGTCCGTCCCCCAGCGCGCCCAGGTCCACCCGGCCCCCGTCGCTGGTCGGCAGCTCGAGCCGCGGGACCGTCATGCCGAGGAGATGGTCGGCCGCGCCGTCGTCGTGGGGCACGGGCAGCCCCTCGGGCAGTGCGGTGAAGTCGGACATCGGCTCTCCTTGCTGTCGTTCGTGCAGCGCCGGCGTCGAGCCCCGGGGTGGGAGCGGCAGCGCGGGTCAGGTGGACGGCGACGCCACGGCGCGCAGCACGTCGATGAGGCGAACGCTCTCCTTGACCGTGAGGCCCTCGGCGAGTTGCTCCAGCCACCCCTCGAGCTCGCCGTCGCGCAACGGGCGGTGCTCGGTCGGCCCGCCGGGGACGCGGACGGTGAGGGCCTCGTGGGTCACCGTGACGTGCCGGCCGGGCAGGTGCTTGGCGACCATCAGCCCCGTCGTGAAGTGCGAACCGGGGTAGGTGCTGGTGAAGTGGTGTCCCATGCGGACGTCGACCGGCTTCACCTCCAGCTCGTCCGTGGTGTGGGCGATCTGCCAGCCGCCGTCGCGCCAACGGTCGAGGGCCCACCCGTCGTCCTCGGTGAGCCGCAACCGGTGCCGCCAACCCGGGAGGTAGTCGTCCTCCGCGCCGCCGGACATCGGTATCGGTCGTAGCAGACTCATCCCGAACCCGGGGTCACAGAGCAACCGCTCGCCCTCGAGGACCACCTCGACGGTCATGTGGGTGCGCCCCTGCTGGGTGCCCGCTTCGGGGTCGCCGACCCGTCCCAGGTGCCGCCGGACGTGGTAGCCCAGTCGCTCCAGGGCGGCGGAGAAGATCGTCGAGTGCTCGAAGCAGTAGCCACCTCGGCCGCGACCGACGAACTTCTCCTGGACGGCGTCGATCCCGACACCGGGATGCTCGCCGAGCAGCACGTCGATGTTGTCGAAGGTGAACGCCCGCACGTGTGCCTCGTGCAGTTCGGCCAGAGCCGCCCGGCTCGGCTCCCGCGTGGCGACGCCGAGCCGCTTCAGGTAGCCGTCGAGATCGAGTCGGTCGATCTGCCAGTCGTCCACGGTCATGCCCTTAGTCAAGCGCATCCTCGGGCTCGGGTTCACCGGGCTTTTCCGTTGGGGACACTCGCTGATCGGTGCGCCATCGCTGTGGTGTGGTGCCGTAGTGGTGGCGGAACCGTCGGACCAGGTAGGTGGCGTCGCGCAGGCCGGTCTGGGCGGCGATGACGCCGAGCGGCAGGTCGGTCTCGCGCAGCAGCCGGCGAACTTCGGTCATTCGCCGCTCGGTGATCCACTCCAGCACGGTGCGGCCGGTGCGCTCGCGGACGACCGTGGTCAGGTGGCCCGGCGTGTAGCCCAGCGCGCCGGCGACATCGCGAGCGGAGACCGGGTCACGGTAGGTCGCCTCGATCTGCTCGAAGACCCGCTCCACCAACGGTTCCGGCTTCTTCGGCTCCGTGGGTGCCAGTCTCGCGGAGGCCACCAGGATCCTGGTGAGCGTCGCGGCAATCGCGTCCCCGGCGCCCGGGCGGTCGGGCCGGGCGAGCTCGGCCGACAGGTCGGCCAGCCATCGCGACCAGCTCGCGCGTTCGGCGGCGCCCACCCTCCCCCGCCCGGCACCGGACGCGAACAGCGCGAGCAGCGGATGGTGGGGCCAGGTCAGCGGGGAGACGAGGGCCAGGGCCGGGACGGCCTCGGGCGCGAACGCGAGCGACCAGGTGGTGCAGCCGAGGGCCGCCGGTCGGGTCACGGGGTCGATGACCTGCCCCGGTGAGATCGCGTGCACCGCCCCCGGCTGCAGTAACCGCTCGCTCCCGTCGACGCTGACCGCGCCGGTGCCCTCCTCGACGTAGAGCAGGACCAGGAAGTCGTGTGCGTGCGGGCGCGCCAACGGCAGCTCGCTGTGCGCGGCGGTGACGTCGAACCGCGTCGCGGAGACGGTCGGCAGACCCGGCCGCGGTTCGTGCCGGTAGACCGGCGTCCCGTCCGCGCGCACCTTGCGCAGCCTCGAGCGGGAGGCCGCGCTGCTGACCGAGGAATGTGCCATGGCTCCCGACTTTCGTGCTGCCCACCAACCGCAAGATGTCCAAGAATAGACGGGACGACGGGCCCGGCTCTCGACCAGCAGCCGAGGCGCCACCCCAGACACCAGGGAGCACGCACGATGACCGACCCCGAGGTCCGCATCCTCGACCAACGCACCGCGCAGGACCGGGACCGCGCGTTCCTGCCGGGCATGAGCCGGAGCTGGCTGATGCCCATGTATGACGTCTTCAGTCGCCTGATCGGTGCGCGAGCGCTGCACCAGCGGGTGAGCGAGCTCGCGCAGGTGGCTCCGGGCGAGTCGGTCGTCGACGTCGGGTGCGGGACCGGCAACCTGTCGTTCGCGGTGCTGACGGCGCAGCCGGCCGCCCGGGTGACCGGGCTGGATCCGGATGGTGCCGCCTTGCGCCGAGCCGCACGCAAGGCCCGCCGTCGTCGGGTGCCGCTCACTCTCGTGCGGGGTTACGCCGATCGGCTTCCCGCGGAAAAGGGGACGCTGGACCACGTCGTCTCAGCGCTCGCGCTGCACCACGTCGACGACGAGGGCCGGGTCGCGTTCGCGCAGGACGCCTTCCGCGCGCTGCGCCCCGGGGGCCGCGTCACCATCGTCGACTTCGGTGCGCCTGCCGCGGCCGTCGAGGGCGCTGGCCACAGCCACGACCACGGGCACGGGCAGGGGCACGCCTTGCGCCACCTGCCGACGATCCTTCGCGGCCGCAGGGGACGGGACCGTTCCGCGGCACGCCATGCCGGCGGCGACCTCCTCGCCCTCCTCGCCGACGCAGGATTCGAGCACGTTCGCGAGGTCGACCACGTCGACCACCGACTCGGCCGGGTCGACTTCGTGCAGGCGACCCGCCCGTAGCCACATCGCCGGCGTGCCGCGGGCGGCGAGGGACGCACCAGGGCCAGGCTCCCCTCATACCGGAAGCAGGCCGTCGGACGTGGGTGGACGGGGTCAGCGCGCGGGCACGCGCAGGATCTTGTCCATGGGCTTGCCCTGCGCCAGCTCGTCGACCAGCTTGTCGAGGTAGCGGATCTTCTGCATCAGCGGGTCCTCGACGTCCTGGACGCGCACCCCGCACACCGAACCCGTGATCAGCGACGCGTGCGGGTTGAGCGACGCGTCGGCGAAGAAGCCCTGGAAACTCGTGCCCGCGTCGAGGTGGTGTCTCAGCGTGGCCTCGTCGAAGCCGGTGAGCCACCGGATCACCTCGTCCAGTTCGGCTTTGGTGCGCCCCTTCTTCTCCACCTTGGTGAGGTAGTGGGGATAGACCGAGGCGACGCTCGTCGTGAAGATGCGGTGCACGCAGGCGAGCCTAGTCGCTGGGCCAGGGCAGCAGCACGCGTGAGCCTTCGACGGTATGAGGGGTCAGGGCTCGAGGTGCTCCAGGTCCTGCAGCAGTCCGGGGTGACGGGGGTTCCAGCCGAGCGCTTCCCTGGTGTGCGCGCTGGACGCGGGCTGGTCGATCGCGAAGACCGGCCCGAGCGGGCCGTAGGTGTCCTCAGGCACCGGCTTGACCGGGAGGTCCAGGCGCCGGCCGATCACTGCCGCGATGTCGGCAACGGCGACGCCCTCGTCGTCGACCGCGTGCCACGAGCTTCCCGCGGGCGCGTGCTCCAGGGCCAGGCGGAAGAGCGCCGCGGCGTCCAGCGCGTGCACGGCGGGCCAGCGCTGAGCGCCGTCGCCGGGATAGCCCGACACTCCGGTGCGGCGCGCGATCTCCGTCAGCATCCCGGCGAATCCGCCTCTGCCGTCACGGTGCACGGTGCGGGGCAGCCGCACAGCAGTGCTCCGGACTCCGCGTGAGGCGAGGTCCAGGACGAACTGGAGGGATTGCGTCCGGCCGCCGACCGGCCCGTCCGTCGGCAGCGGATCCGTCTCGGTCGCAGGGCGGCCGGGCGCCGCCGGCGTGCCCGAGACGGAGACGAAGGGGCGGTCACTGCCCACCAGCTCCTCCCCCAGAGCGGCGACGGCTGCCCCCTCCTCGGCGACCGCCCTCGCGATCGCGGAGGCGTGGGAGAAGTCGTGGTCGAAGGCCAGGTGGATCACCCCCTCGGAGGCCGCGGCCCCGGCACGGAGGGCACGCGGGTCGGCGAGGTCGCCGCGGATCGGCTCGGCGCCGGCAGCGGCCAGGGCGGCGGCGGACGAGTCGGAGCGGGCCAGAGCGAGGACCGTGTGGTCGTGTGCGAGCAGCTCGGCCACGACGGCGGAGCCGACCAGGCCGGTGCCGCCGGTGATGAAGACGCGCATGATGCTCCCTTGACGAGGTGATGGGACCTTTGTCCCATCACTGTAGCACCGTGACGGGACAAGTGTCCCGTCACGTACGCTGAGGGCATGCCGCGATGGGAACCTGGAGCGCGTGACCGGCTGGTCATGGCCGCGGTGGATCTGTTCGCCGAGCACGGTTTCGACGCCACCACGGTGGCGCAGATCGCGGAGCGTGCCGGAGTCACCAAGAGCACCTTCTTCCGGCACTTCCCCGACAAGCGCGAGCTACTGGTGGCCGGCCAGGAGGCCCTGAGCCAGCGGTTGGCAGAAGGGATCGCCGAGGCACCCGAGACCGCCAGCCCGCTCGAAGCGGTCGCGGCAGGCCTGGAGCGGGCCTCGGAGATGATGGGGCCGATGAGCCGCGAGCTGGGCCCCCGTCTCAAGGCCGCCATCGCCGCGAGCGCGGAGCTGCAGGAGCGCGATGCCCTCAAGAGCGTGGGCCTTGCGGCGGCCATGACCGACGCCCTGCTCGCCCGCGGCCTGCCGGACCCGACCGCCCATCTCGTCGGCGAGATGGGCCTGCTCGCGTTCAAGCGCGGTTACGCCGCCTGGCTGGAGGCCGAGCCCGGTGGGGAGACCAGCTTGGCGCCCTACGTGTTGGCGGCCCTCGACGCGCTGCGGGACGCGAGCGCGTCGCTGGGCTGAACTGCGTTCGCCTCAGCGGGATTCCACCCTGTTCCAGAAGTGAGGGGTGAGACCACTGGCCGACGCCACGGTGTCGACGGTGAACGGATCCTCGATACCGCTCAGCGCCTCCCGAGCGAGACGCCCCGGGGGTGATCGGCACGGGGATCAGGTCCTGGGCCTCGATCAGGCCTGCCACGAGGAACTGCTGCTCCGTCGAGGGAGCGCCGCCAATGCGCATGGCTCCGTAGACTCACCGGAACCTCCGACGAAAGAAGGACGACCGTGGCCCGCGCCTCCATCACCGCACCCGACGCGCCCCAGCCCATCGGCCCGTATGCGTCGGCCGTGCGCGACGAGAAGTCGGGGCTGCTCTTCGCCTCAGGGCAGACCCCGATCGACCCCAGCACGGGCGAGTTAGTCGAGGGAGACGTCGCCGAACAGGCCCGCCGTGTCTTCGACAATCTCGACCGTGTGCTCCAAGCGGCGGGCGCGACCTTGGACGACGTCGTGAAAGTCAATGTCTACCTGACCACGATGGACGACTTCGCGGCGCTCAACGAGATCTACGCTTCGGTGTTCAATTCGCCCTATCCCGCCCGCACGACGGTCGCTGTTGCCGAGCTCCCGTTGGGCGCGCGCGTGGAGATCGAACTCGTCGCCTCCTGCCCGGACTGAGAGGGGCCACCTTGGCACCCGTGGCGCATCAGAGCTCGAAGACCGACCAGCAGATGTCGTTGCGCCGGCGCTGGTCGTCCAAAACGAGTTCGCGGACCCGATCCGGCAACTGGTCACGCTGCCAACGGCACTCACGCCGGCCAGCGAGGTCCTGCGCGCCCTCTGGGGCGGCCGCACGCGCGGCCTTGATCGCGTAGGCGGCAGCGCCGAGATCGTGCTCGGGGACGTGCGCGACCGCGCCGGCCTGGCCGGCCGCATAGGCCGCATGTCGGGGCGCGCCACGCAGGTCGCGGGCCGCACCCATGGCGTGTCCGCCAGCGGCACGGGATTCCATCATCCGCACCTCGCCCCGCACCCACGCACGGATGTGTTCGATCGCCTGGCGTGGCCGCGGATCGTCCGGCCGCGTTTCCTCGAACAGAGGCAGGACGTGCTCCGCGCACGTCGCCGCCCACAAGGCGAGCAGGTGGTGGTCCTCGTCGGTGAGGGTGCCTCCCCGACGGATCGTGATGAGGCGCGGGTCTCGCTCCTTCGGCAGGATCACCCTCGGCACTCTAGAGACTGGTCGCGCCACCTACCACTGCGATGCGCTTCCTGTGGACAAAGCCCCCGGCTGCGACCAGC
>CAYRLV010000236.1:0-6310 GCA_964425155.1 uncultured Ornithinicoccus sp.
GCGGCGACGATGGAGCGGAGCGACCCTGCCGCCGAGGAGCCGCGGCGAAGGACACAGTAGGCTCGGGACCGTCGCATCGCGGGGAGCCCGGCCGGGACCCGCGTGCCCGTGACCGCGCAACTCGCTTCAGGAAGGCTCACTCCCGTGACCGTTCGTGTTGGCATCAATGGCTTTGGCCGAATCGGCCGCAACTTCTTCCGCGCAGCGCTGGCGTCCGACGCCGACATCGAGGTCGTCGCCTTCAACGACCTCGACGACGCCAAGACGCAGGCACACCTGCTCAAGTACGACTCCATCCTCGGACGCCTGGACGCCGACGTACGCGTCGTGGAGGGCGGCATCCAGGTCGGTGACCGGGTGATCAAGTCGCTCGCCGAGCGCGACCCGGCGAACCTGCCGTGGGCCGACCTCGAGGTCGACGTGGTGCTCGAGTCGACCGGCTTCTTCACCGACGCCACCAAGGCCAAGGCGCACGTGGACGCGGGCGCCAAGAAGGTCATCATCTCCGCGCCCGGCAAGAACGAGGACGTCACGGTCGTCATGGGCGTCAACCACGACACCTACGACCCGCAGGCGCACACGATCATCTCCAACGCGTCCTGCACGACCAACTGCCTCGGTCCGATGGCCAAGGTGCTGCACGACGAGTTCCAGATCGTCAAGGGTCTGATGACGACCGTGCACGCCTACACCGCCGACCAGAACCTGCAGGACGGTCCGCACCGAGACCTGCGCCGCGCCCGTGCCGCGGCTGTGAACGTGGTGCCCACCTCGACCGGCGCGGCGAAGGCGATCGGGCTGGTCATGCCCGAGCTCAAGGGCAAGCTGGACGGCTACGCGCTGCGCGTGCCGGTGCCCACCGGCTCGGCCACCGACCTCACCTTCGAGGCCGGTCGCGAGACCACGGTCGAGGAGGTCAACGCGGCGGTGAAGGCTGCCGCCGACGGTCCGCTCAAGGGCATCCTCAGCTACACCGAGGACCCGATCGTCTCCAGCGACATCGTCACCGACCCGCACTCCTGCATCTTCGACGCGGGCCTGACCAAGGTCATCGGCAACCAGGTCAAGGTGGTCGGCTGGTACGACAACGAGTGGGGCTACTCCAACCGGCTGGTCGACCTGGTCGCCCTCGTCGGACAGAGCCTCTGACGGGATGCGCACGATCGAGCGCCTCGGTGACCTCCGAGGCAAGCGGGTTCTCGTCCGCAGCGACCTGAACGTGCCGCTGGACGACGCGGGGACGATCACCGACGACGGACGTGTCCGCGCCTCCGTGCCCACCATCCGTCGCCTGGCCGAGGCGGGAGCCCGGGTCGTCGTCTGCGCCCACCTGGGGCGTCCGAAGGGCGCACCGGACCCCGCATACTCCCTCACTCCGGTGGGCGAGCGGCTGGGCGAGTTGCTGGGCGCTCCGGTGGCGTTCGCGTCCGACACGGTCGGCGAGGCGGCCAGGGGCGTCGTCCAGGGGCTGCAGGACGGGCAGGTCGCGCTGCTGGAGAACCTGCGCTTCAACCCGGGTGAGACGGCCAAGGACGACGCCGAGCGTGGTGCGTTCGCCGACCGGCTCGCCGAGCTCGCCGACGCCTACGTCAGCGACGGCTTCGGGGTCGTGCACCGCAAGCAGGCCAGTGTGTATGACGTGGCGCAGCGGCTGCCGCACGCCGCCGGCGGGCTGGTGCAGGCCGAGGTGGACGTGCTCAGCCGGCTGACCGGCTCCCCGGACCGTCCGTACGCCGTGGTGCTCGGCGGCGCCAAGGTCAGCGACAAGCTCGGCGTGATCGCGAACCTGCTGACCACCGCCGACCGGCTGCTGATCGGCGGGGGAATGGTGTTCACCTTCCTGGCCGCCCAGGGCCACGAGGTCGGCCAGAGCCTGCTCGAGCGGGACCAGGTCGACACGGTCCGGGGCCATCTCGACACCGCCCGCGAGCGCGGTGTCGAGATCGTCCTGCCGACCGACATCGTCGCGGCCACCTCGTTCTCGGCGGACGCCGACCACGAGGTCGTCCCGGCCGAGGCGATCCCGGCCGACCGGATGGGCCTCGACATCGGGCCGGAGTCCGCGGCCGCCTTCGCGGCCGCCCTCGCCGACGCCCGGACGGTGTTCTGGAACGGCCCGATGGGCGCCTTCGAGATGGCGCCCTACGCCGACGGGACCCGCGCGGTGGCGCAGGCCCTGGCCGAGGCCACGACCGGCGGCGCCCTGACCGTGGTCGGTGGCGGTGACTCCGCCGCGGCGGTGCGCCAGCTCGGCTTCGACGACGCCCAGTTCGGGCACATCTCCACCGGTGGCGGCGCGAGCCTCGAGTTCCTCGAGGGCAAGCAGCTCCCCGGTCTGACCGTCCTGGAGGACTGAGCATGACAGCGGCCGACACGGCATCCGGGGGCGCGACCGGACGCACCCCCCTGATGGCGGGCAACTGGAAGATGAACCTCGATCACCTGCAGGCGACCCACCTGGTGCAGAAGCTGGACTGGACCCTGCGCGACGCCAAGCACGACTATGACGCGGTGGAGGTGGCGGTGCTGCCGCCGTTCACCGATCTGCGCAGCGTCCAGACCCTCATCCAGGGTGACAAGCTGGAGCTGCGGCACGGCGCCCAGGACCTCTCGGTCCACGACGCCGGGGCCTACACGGGCGAGGTCTCCGGAGCCTTCCTGGCCAAGCTGGGCTGCCACTACGTCCTGGTCGGCCACAGCGAGCGGCGGGAGCACCACGGTGAGGACGACGCCACCGTGGCGGCGAAGCTGCGCGCCGCCCTGCGGCACGAGCTCACGCCGATCCTGTGCGTCGGTGAGCCGCTGGACGTGCGCCAGGCGGGCAACCACCACGAGCACTGCATCGCCCAGCTCGACGCGGCGCTGGAGGGACTCACCCGGGAGCAGGTGCGTGAACTGGTGGTCGCCTACGAGCCGGTGTGGGCGATCGGCACCGGCGAAGTGGCCACGCCTGCCGACGCGCAGGAGGTCTGCGCGGCGCTGCGCACCCGGCTGGCCGAGCTCTACTCCGGCGACACCGCGGACGGCATCCGGATCCTCTACGGCGGCTCGGTGAAGCCGGCCAACGTGGCTGCCCTGATGGCCGAGGCGGACGTCGACGGTGCGCTCGTCGGCGGCGCCTCGATCGTCGTGGAGGACTTCGCGTCGATCTGCCGCTACCGCGACCACCTCACCGCGGCCTGAGCACGGGCACGCCGGATCGGGGCGTTGGGTCGGGGGCGGGGCCGACGTGTATCCTGACCGGTGATTCCCGTCCGCGCCGACGTGTCACCCATGTCCGGCCGCGGGGAGTCTGAACGAGACCGACGACCGACGGGTGGACGACCGTGACTGCAGTGAAGATCGGCCTCGAGGTGATCCTCGTCCTCGGCGGCATCTTCCTGACTCTGCTGATCCTCATGCACAAGGGCAAGGGCGGGGGCCTGTCCGACATGTTCGGCGGCGGGATCACGAGCAACCTCGGTGGTTCGTCGATCGCGGAGCGCAACCTCGACCGGTTCACCGTCGCCGTGGCGATCATCTGGTTCGCCTCCATCGTCGGGATCGGGTTGATCAACCGCTTCGGTCTCTGAGCCCCTCGAGCCTCTCCAGCCTCCGACCTTCCGGCCCCCGAACTGAAGGAGTCCCAACGTGGCAAGTGGCAACGCGATCCGTGGCAGCAGGGTGGGCGCCGGCCCGATGGGAGAGGCCGAGCGCGGGGAGGCAGCACCACGGGTCGTGGTGTCCTACTGGTGCTGCAACGGCCACGAGACGCGGCCCAGTTTCGCCGAGGAGGCGGAGCTGGTCGTCCCCGAGCTGTGGGACTGCCCCCGCTGCGGGTTCCCTGCCGGCCAGGACCAGGCCAACCCGCCGGCGCCCCCGCACGTCGAGCCCTACAAGACGCACCTCGCCTACGTGAAGGAACGACGCAACGACAAGGACGGTCAGGCGATCCTCGACGAGGCCCTGACCAACCTCCGCGACCGCGGCCTGATCCGATGAGTCCTCTGTCGCGTGTACGAGATCGTTGACGCGACGCCGAGCCCGGAGGACTATGTCCGGCTGAGGACCGCGGTCGAGTTGCCGGCCGGCTCGGTCGAGGCGGCGAAGCGTGGGTTGGCGGCGACCTGGGCGGGGGTCCTCGCGACGACCGACGAGGGAAACACCGTGGGGATGGGCCGGTTGATCGGTGACGGGGCGCTGTTCCTCCAGGTCGTGGACATGGTCGTGCTGCCGGAGCACCAACGCGCGGGACTGGGCGGGCGCATCCTCACCCGGCTGCTGGACCGCGCGCGGCACGACGCGCCCGAGGCGTTCGTCTCCCTCATCGGTGACCCTCCCGGCCAGGGGCTGTACCGGCGCCACGACTTCGTCGACGTCGATCCGTCGGTGGGTATGAGGTGGCTCGGGTCGCGCGGGGGACTCACCCGGGCCTGACCGCGCCCGCCGGGACTACGGGCTGGCGGGGCGGATGAGCTGCGGTGGCACGTGGGTGGCGGCCGGGCGGTCCAGCAACCACGTGGTCGAGCGGGTGCCGTGGACGCCGGCGGCGGGGGCTTGCATCGGCCCCGCGCCGGAGAGGGCCAGACCCACGGCGTGGGCCTTCTCGGCGCCCGACACGAGGAAGCAGACGTCCCGCGCCGCGCACAGGGCCGGGAAGGTGAGCGAGAGGCGCGTCGGGGGAGGCTTGGGGGCCCCGCGGACGCCGATGACCGTGCGATCCTGCTCGTGCAGGGCGGGATGCTCGGGGAACAGCGAGGCCACGTGCGCGTCCGGGCCCACGCCCAGGAAGAGCAGGTCGAAGGGCGGCACCCCGGTCGGGTGACCGCCGCTGGCGCCCGCGAGCAGCTCGGCGTAGCGCGCCGCGGCCTCGTCCACGTCGTCGTCATCCTGGCCGGCCGGCATCGGGTGGGTGCGCGCCGGATCGAGGGGGAGCTGGTCCAGCAGGGCCGCGCGGGCCTGCGTCTCGTTGCGGTCCGGGTCCCCGGTCGGGAGGAACCGCTCGTCGCCCCACCAGACGTCCACCGCCGACCAGTCGATCGCGTCGCGTCCGCGGGAGGAGCCGAGGGCCTCGAGGAGCGCCGAGCCCATGCTCCCGCCGGTCAGGACGACGGAGGCCTCCCCGCGGGCCGACTGTGCCTCGACGAGGGCGGTGACCGTCCGGTCCGCTGCCGCCCGGGCGAGCGCGGCGCGGTCGGCGTGCACCACCACACCCGACGGACTGGTCATGCGCGGTCCGGTCATGACGTGCCCTTTCGCTTGGTCGTGGCCTTGCCACGGGGAGTCGTGGCCCGCGCCATCCGACTGCTGCCCATCTCCCGTCCGCGCCGGGAGGCGGCACGTGCCTTGCGGCGGGCCTCCTGCGCCGAGGGAGCCTCGCCCTGGGCGACCGCCTCGCTGGTGGTCTGCTTGCCGCGTGCGCCGACCAGGGGGAGCCCCTTGGTCAGCACCGCCTCGTAGACCTCGTCCCGGTCGAGCCTGCGCAGTTCCTCGGTGAGGCACTGCGCCGTGGTCCGGCGTGCCAGGGAGATGCGCCGGACCGGCTGCCCGCTCTGCGAGAGGGTGGCCACCGCACCGTCCGGCCGGACCAGGTCCACGGGTCCGCTCTTGCGTTCGAGCCGCACGCTGGTGATGCCGACGCCCTTGCGGCCGCGGGTGCGCCGCACCGGGCAGCCGAGGGTGTGGGCCAGCCAACCCGCCAGCAGGTCGGTGCTCGGCGAGTCGGACGCGCCGGACACGGTGGCCTCGAGGACCGGCTCGTAGGGGGGCTGGTCGAGTGCCGCGGCCAGCAGCCCCCGCCAGAGCGTGAGTCGGGTCCAGGCCAGGTCGGTGTCACCGGGCTGGTAGGTCCTGGCCCGCCGGTCCAGCTGGGTGCGCGGTTGCCGGCCGGTCGCGGCGTCGGTGATCCGCCGTTGGGCCATCTGCCCGATGGGCGAGCCCGCGACGTCCTCGGGGGCGCGGGTCGGCCACCAGGCCACGATGGGGGAGTCCGGCAGCAGCAGGGGCGTCACGACGTTGTGGGCGTGGTCGGACAGCTTGCCGTAGAGGCGCATCACCACGACCTCGCTCGCCCCCGCGTCCCCGCCCACCCGGATCTGCGCGTCGAGGCGGTTGGCGCCGCGCCTGTCGCCGCGGATGACCACGACGATGCGACACGGGTGCTGGTGACTGGCGTCGTTGGCGTCCTCGACAGCCTGGTCGGCGTCGGCCTCGTCCACCACCACGACCAGGGTGAGGACCCGGCCGAGCGTGGTGGCGCCCATCTCGTTGCGCATCCGGACCAGCCGCTTGCTGATGCTCGTCGTCGAGGTGCCCGGCAAGTCGATGATCA
>CAYRLV010000237.1:0-3405 GCA_964425155.1 uncultured Ornithinicoccus sp.
CCGCGGCTCTGCCCGTCGCCGTGCTCACCGGACAAGGAGCCGCCGTAGCCGGCCACGAGGTCGGCGGCCCGCTCCATGAACCGGCGGTACTGCTGGACCCCTTCGGTGGTGAACAGGTCGAAGGGGATGCGGGTGTGCACGCATCCCTGCCCGAAGTGACCGTAGAGACTCGGCGCGGTGTCGGAGGCGTAGCCGAAGTCCTCGAAGAGCTGCTCCAGGTCGCGTAAGTAGTCGGCCAGCTTGTCGGGCGCGACCGCGGAGTCCTCCCAACCCTCGAAGGTCGGGGGTGCACCCGGCACGTGGGCAGTGGCACCCAGCCCGGCCTCCCGGACCGCCCAGAGCCGGTCCTCCAGCTCGGGGTCGGAGAGGAACGCGGTGTGGGGTGCGCGGTCCGACTCGGCCACGGCGTCGAGCAGACCTCGAGCCCTGCGATCCGCTTCGTCCTGGTCGGCGCCGCCGAACTGGGCCATCAGGTAGCCGGATCCGCGCGGCAGCTCCGAGCGGGCCTGGTCATTCATGTGCTTGATCTGCTCGTCGTGCAGCAGCCGATGGTCCAGTCCCTCGAGGGCGATCGGCTCGTGCTCGACGACCATGGGCACCGCCTGGGCTGCCTCCACGATGCTCGGGTAGCCCAGCACCACCAGAGACCGGTGCTCGATCACCGGCACGAGTTCCAGTTCGGCCCGCAGCACCGTGACGAGCGTCGACTCGCTCCCGACCAGGGCCCTCGCGACGTCGAACTCGCGTTCGGGGAGCAGCGAGTCGAGGTTGTAGCCGGACACCCGCCTGGGGATGTCCGGGTAGTGCTGCCGGATCTCGCCCGCGTACTCGTCGCGCAACCGCCGCAGCCCCCGGTAGACGGCGGCGCGGCGGTCGCCGTGCCGCTCGATCTCTTGATAGTCCTCGTCACTGGTGGGTCCGCACCAGAAGCGCGTGCCGTCATACAGCTGCACCTCGAGGGAGACGAGGTTGTCGACCACTTTGCCGGTGCGCTGGGCCGTGGCGCCGCACGAGTTGTTGCCGATCATCCCGCCGAGCGTGCAGTTCGGGTGAGTCGCCGGTTCCGGGCCGAAGCGCAGTCCGTGCTCGCTGAGTGCCCGGTTGAGGTCGTCGAGCACGATGCCGGGCTCGACCACGCAGCGGCGGGCCTCCGGGTCGACCGACAAGAGGCGGTGGCAGTACTTCGTCCAGTCGATGACCACGGCGGTGTTGGTGCACTGTCCGGCCAGGCTGGTGCCACCGCCGCGGGCCACGACCGGGGCGTCGTGGTCACGGCAGACCGTCAGGGCCGCGGAGCCGGCCTCCACGGTGCGCGGAATGACGACCCCGATCGGCACCTGACGGAAGTTCGACGCGTCGGTGGAGTATGCGGCGCGGCTACCGGTGTCGAATCGCACCTCGCCGTCGATCCGCGCGCGCAGGTCCTCCTCAAGCGTCGGCGCGGAATCGGGTGCGGAATCAACGTGCTGGCTGGCGGCAGAGGTGGTCATGGCTGGTTGCTACCCGATCGACCGGCTTTCATGGTGCGGGACGCGGTTTGGCAGAGTGTCCGTGGGGTAGGTGAAAACACATGAGTGACGACCAGTTCTGCCACGACCTGGCCCAGCAGTTGCGGGTCGACTCCGTGCGGATGAGCAGCGCTGCCGGATCGGGCCATCCGACGTCGTCGATGTCGGCCGCCGACCTGATGGCCGTGCTGCTCGACCGGCACCTCCGACTGGACACCCAGCATCTCGACGACCCTCGCAACGACCACCTGATCTTCTCCAAGGGCCACGCCTCACCGCTCTACTACGCGCTGCTCAAGGCAGCCGGAATCATCAGCGACGAGGAGATGATGACGTTCCGGCGGTTCGGCAGCCGACTCGAGGGGCACCCGACGCCACGCATTCCCCCGACCGACGTGGCCACCGGCTCGCTCGGTCAGGGCCTGCCGATCGGCGTCGGCCTGGCGATCGCCGCCCAGCAGCTCGACCGGCTGCCCTACCGGGTCTGGGTGCTCTGCGGTGACTCCGAGATGGCCGAGGGCTCCATCTGGGAAGCGTTCCAGCACGCCGGCTGGGCCGGCTTGTCGAACCTCGTCGCCATCGTGGACGTCAACCGGCTCGGGCAGACCCGCGAGACGATGCTCGGCTGGGACCTCGAGGGTTACGCCGAGCGCGCCCGGGCCTTCGGTTGGCGCGCCCTCGAGGTGGACGGCCACGACCTCGGCGAGATCCAGACGGCCCTCGACCAGGCGGTGAGCGAATCGTCCCGCCCCACCGTGCTGTTCGCCAAGACCCGGAAGGGCCGCGGCGTCAAGGCGGTGGAGGATCAGCCCGGCAAGCACGGCAAGCCGCTCGACGACCCGGAGGCCGCCATCGAGGAACTCGGCGGCGAGCGCAGCCTGAGTGTCACCGTGGCGGCCCCGGACGGGGGCGGCGAGCCGCACACCTTCCCGACGAGTCCGGCCGAGCGCCCCTCGTGGGAGGTCGGCGAGGAGGTCGCCACCCGGTCCGCCTACGGCACGGCGTTGTCCTGGCTCGGCGGCCAGGACGGCCGCGTGGTAGCGCTCGACGGCGAGGTGTCCAACTCCACCCACTCCGACGTGTTCGCCGGTGAGCACGAGGACCGCTATTTCGAGATGTTCATCGCCGAGCAGCAGATGGTGGCCGCGGCGGTCGGCATGCAGGTGCGGGGATGGAAGCCCTTCGTCTCCACCTTCGCGGCGTTCCTGAGCCGGGCCTACGACTTCGTCCGGATGGGTGCCATCTCGCGGGCCGACCTCCGGCTGATCGGTTCGCACGCCGGGGTGTCCATCGGGGAGGACGGCCCCTCCCAGATGGCCCTCGAAGACCTGGCCATGTTCCGTGCCGTCCACGGCAGCGCGGTGCTGCACCCCTCCGATGCCAATCAGACGGTGCGGCTGCTCGAGCAGATGGCGGACCGACCGGGTATCAGCTACCTGCGCACCCTCCGCGGCGCCACGCCCGTGCGCACGCCGGCGTCCGAACCGGTCTCCATCGGTGGCAGCCGGGTGGTGCGATCCGGGGAGGACGACGCGGTGACCATCGTGGCGTGTGGCGCCACCGTCGGTGAGGCGGTGTCGGCCGCGGAGGTGCTCCAGGGGGAGTCGATCGGTGTGCGAGTGCTCGACTGCTACAGCATCAAACCGATCGACGCCGACGCGCTCGCTGCGGCGGCGCACGAGACGCGGGCCATCGTCACGGTCGAGGACCACTGGCCCGAGGGCGGGCTCGGCGATGCGGTGCTCGAGGCCCTGGCCACCGACCCCGAGCGACCCGCCGTGGTCAAGCTCGCGGTCCGCGAGATGCCGGTGTCCGGCAAGCCGGACGAGCTCCGCGCGGCCGCCGGCATCGACGCGCAGGCGATCGCCGCCGCCGTCCGCGACGTGGTGGCGTGACG
>CAYRLV010000237.1:3505-6283 GCA_964425155.1 uncultured Ornithinicoccus sp.
CCTGACGGACGTGGGGTGACCACCCGGCATACCACCTTGGTCGGCGGTTGCCGGGTGGTCAGGTGTGCTCAGTGGTTGCGCAGTGCGTCGATCAGCTGACTCTTGCGCATCGAGGACCGACCCTCGATGTCGAGCTCCGCGGCGCGTTTGCGCAGATCCGGCACCGTCCAGTCCTCGTAGGACGGGCTCGTGCCGCCACGTCGTCCGACCTTCGACCGGGAGCTTCGTGCTGACGCGTTGGCGATCCGGGCGGACTTCTCCTTGCTCTCGCCCTCGTCGCGCAACCGCTCGTACAGTTCGTCGTCCTTGACGCTGGGTCCTGGCTTCCTGCGGGGCATGGCTGCCGGCCTCCTCGTTGATCGGCGATCTGTGGACACTCGTACTCCGCCGATCTACCCACTTCAGTCGACGGCATGCTCCCTGGGCGCTGTGAACCTGCCCGTCGTTGTTTGCGTCCCGACGTGCCGGGTATCCGGAAGGAATCCGGAAGAGAGTGCTTCGTCGTCCCGAAGGAGTGAGCATGCAGTTCGCCACGACCAGCTCGACCGA
Organism: uncultured Ornithinicoccus sp.; assembly: GCA_964425155.1. GTDB lineage: Bacteria > Actinomycetota > Actinomycetes > Actinomycetales > Dermatophilaceae > Segeticoccus. Next base: position 4,055 of record CAYRLV010000237.1, read on the forward strand.
CGAGGTCATGGAGCTCGTGCAGGTCCAGCACCGCGAGATCCTCCAGCTCCTGGGGGACGTGGCCGACGCCCGGGGTGATCAGCGAAGGGATGCGTTCTTTCGGCTGCGTCGCTACCTGGCGATCCACGAAGCGGTCGAGGAGTCCTTCATCCACCCGGTGGGGGAACGGGAGTTCGCCGACCCCGACGTGGTGAACGAACGGGTCGAGGAGGAGGACGAGGCCGGAGAGCTGATGACGACGCTCGAGGCCCTGGACGCGGATTCGGAGGACTTCGAGCGTGTCCTGGCGGACCTGACCGAGGCGGTCCGGACGCACGCGGAGGCCGAGGAGACCGAGGAGTTCCCCGCCGTGTTCACCGCCGCGAACGACGCTGAACTCGGTCAGATGGCCCAAGGGCTGGAGTATGTCGTGGAACTCGCCACCCAGCCCGGCGGCCCGCTCGGCGCGGTGGACACCTCGCCGTTCCTCGTCTGCCTGGACAACGCGAAGGAGGAGTTCGGCCAGTTGGCTGACCAACGCAACGACTCGCCGTGACCGCGGCTTCGGGGTGCCTGCATGCCGACTGCCCGTCCGGGTACGAGGAGGGCGACATGCTGATGGCCGTGGCTCCAGGAGCGGGACGGAACTCATGTCGGGGCGGGCGCCGACGTCGGCGCCCGCCTCCCGCGGACCGGCCCGAGGAGCGGGACTGCCTGGGACCAGACACAGAACGGCCGTCACCTGATCGCCGACCTCGGCCGCGCTGACGCCGGTCCGACCCGGACGCCGAACACGACGGTTGGTTCGTCGTAGTCTCGTCGGCGACGGCGACGAGAGGACACCATGACCGCCAGCGAGGAGCTGTGGGGACGGCCGATCGGGGAGCTGGCTCGGTTGCTCCGCGAACGCGCGCTCTCCCCGGTCGAGCTGACCCGGGCACATCTGGATCGCATCGACCGACTCGACCCGGTGTTGCGGGCCTACATCACGGTGGACCACGACGATGCTCTGAACCGGGCGAAGCAGGCGGAGCAGGAGATCGGTGAGGGCCGCGCTCGGGGTGCCCTGCACGGCATACCGATCGGCCTCAAGGACAACCTGTATGTCGCCGGGCGGGTGACGACCATGGGCTCCACCGTCCACCGCGACTTCGTGCCCGACGACAGCGCCACGGTGGTCGAGCGGCTCACCGACGCTGGTGCGGTGTTCCTCGGCAAGCTCAACCTGCACGAGTACGCGCTGGGCGGCACGACGAACAACCGTGTGCACGGCACGTGCCGCAACCCGTGGGACCCGGAGCGCTCACCGGGTGGCTCGAGCGGTGGTTCGGCGGTGGCGGTCGCGGCCGGACTCGCCGCTGCCGCACTGGGATCCGATACCTCGGGCTCGATCCGGGTGCCCGCAGCGATGTGCGGAGTGGTGGGCTTCAAGGGCAGCTATGGACGCGTCAGCACCAGGGGCTGCTTTCCGGAGGCCTGGAGCCTCGACCACGTCGGGCCCCTCACCCGCACGGTCACCGACGCGGCCCTCGTGTTCGACGCCATCAGTGGCCATGACGGGCGCGACCCTGCCTCGCTCGACCTGCCTCCGACCGAGACCGCCACGATGCTGAGCCCTCGGTGCAGGGGCGTGGTCCTCGGGATGGACGAGGAAGCATCGTTCCAGGACGTGGATCCGGCGATCGAGGACTGCGTGCGCGCGGCCATCCGAGGGCTGGAGGATCTCGGGGCCCAGGTCGCCGCGACCCGGCTGCCGGACGGGAACGCCTGCGACGAGGTCCTCGACGTCATCGACGCGGCCGAAGCGGCCGCGGTGCACCGCGACACCTTCCGTGAGCGTCCGGACGACTTCGCCGAGGACGTCCGCCCGCTGCTGCGGCACGGGCTCGAGCTCAGCGCGGTCGACTACGTGGCAGCGGGTCGCCGTCGGCAGGCACTGCGCCAGGACGTGCAGCGGGTCTTCGAGGAGGTCGACCTGGTCGTCACACCGATGGTGCCCGTGCGGACGCCACGGATCGGTGAGTCCCACGCGCGCGTCTTCGCATCGGTCACCCTGGCCAGTCTCTTCGGCCTGCCGTGCCTGTCGGTCCCCTGCGGCCTCGTGGAGGGTATGCCGGTCGGCCTGCAGATCATCGGGCCTCCACTCAGCGACCAGCGCGTCCTCGACGCCGGCCGGGCGGTCGAGGAACTGGGCCTGTTCGCGCCGGGTCTGCCAGATCTGCCTTGATCTTGTGGCGCGTGGCCGTCTGG
>CAYRLV010000238.1:0-6278 GCA_964425155.1 uncultured Ornithinicoccus sp.
GCACCCACTTCGCGTTCTCGTCCGGGTCGTAGGCGAAGTTGCTCGCGATCTCGTACGGATAGGTGAGCAGCGTGGTGTCGTCCACGTCGAGCAGCAGGGTCTTGGTCCGGTGGCCGTAGCGCCAGTGCTGCCGTTGCTTCAGCAGGTGGTTGAGCTTGTGCTCGATCCGTCCCATGTCGTAGCCGTAACCCGACTGCCGCGACGCCTTCCCGGTCTTGTCGGGGTCGCCGTAGTAGGCGTAGATCTGGGTGCGCACCTGGTCGATGTTGGCCGGCTCGTGCGTCACGATCCGCTCGGAGGCGCGGTTCGCCTTGGCCTTGGGGTGGTGGTCGTTGGCGAGCGCGGCAGGGACGCCCGCCCCCACGAGGACGATCGCGGCGACACCGGCGGTGATCCAACGGGAGCGGGTGGGTGCGGTCTGGGACATGTCAGGGAACCTTTCCGTGGCTGGCGAGTGTCGGTCGCCACGGCACGCCAGGGTCTGACGCCGGGCCGGCCGGCCCTCGGCTCACTCGGGTGAGCGGGCCGCCATACAACGAATCACTCCTCGTGGCCGCTGTCCACCGTTTGGGCGACATTGCCGGCAACAATTTGTCACACGTTGAACAAGCAACGGGGCGGCGCCCGACGCCCGCTCGATCGTCGACGGCGCGACCGGCCCTCAGGCGGTGGCGTCCAGCGGCTGGTAGGTCGCCAGCAGGACACCGGACTTGGTGGTCCGGCCCTCCACGAGCCGTAGCTGGCGCGCCCGCTCGTCCGTGCCGAAGAGTCGTCGTCCCGATCCCAGGACCACCGGGTGGACCATCAGGAGCAGCTCGTCGACCAGCCCGTGAGGGAGCAGGGACCGGATCAGTTCGCCGCTGCCCATGACGACGAGGTTGCCACCCTCCTGCTCGCGCAGCGAGGCGACCTCACCCGGGACGTCGCCGGTGAGCAAGATGGAGTTCGGCCACGGCAACTGGGCCTGCGGGTTGGACGAGGCGACGTACTTCCGTACCCCGTTCAAGCCCTCCTTGAACGGGCCGCCGGCCCGGTTCCAGTGGCCGAGCATGTCCTCGTAGCTGCGGCGGCCGAACAGCCAGTGGAAGTCCCGGCCCATCCGCTCGCCCATGGCCCGAGGGATCGCGGGGTCGCCGCCTCGCGCCGCGGCCCAGCCACCGTGCCGGAACCCGTCACGGGTGTCTTCGTCGGGTCGACCAGGACTCTGCATCACGCCGTCGAGGCTGACGTGGTTCACGACCAGGACGCGCATCGGGATTCCTTCCGGTCACGGTTCGTCGCACGAGTGACCTCGCCCGCCCGGTGAACTCATCGCCGGCCGGTCAGCCCTCCCACTCGGTGGCGAGCAGGTCGAACCGGCGCAGGTCGGCATAGGACCCGTCGCCGAGCAGGTCCTCAGCGCGGTCCCGCCCCGTCTCGATGAACCCGTGCGCCAAGGCGATCCGCGCGGACGCGTCGTTGCCGTCGGCCACGAACAGGCCGAGTCGGCGCAGCCCGAGCCCGCCGTCCTCGGTCGGCACGAACGCGTGCCGCACCACGAGGCCGACCGCCTGCCGCATCACGCCGCGTCCGCGGGCGTCCGGGTGCGCCCAGTAGCCGATCTCGCCGTAGGTCGGGTCGAGACCGCCCAGGTCGGTCAGGGCGAGGGAACCGAGGCACACATCCGTCGCCGGGTCGGCCACGCACCACGACACCTTGCGGCCGGCCCGCTGCTCGTCGAGGACCATCTCGAGGTAGCCGCGGGCGGTCGCCTCGTCGTAGGGATCGGGCAGGGTGGCCAGCCAGTGCCGGGTGACCGGGTCGGTGCAGGCCTCCACGATGCGCGGGATGTCGTCTGTCCGCCACGCGCGCAGCCGCACCCCGGGCCCCTGCTCGCCCGGTCGCCCGTCGAGGCGGACCGGCGTGGTGTGCGGCTCGACCTCGAGGTCACCGGGCAGCAGGTCGAACCGCACCCAGTCGACCACCGACCCGTCGCCGAGCCGGTCGCTCGCGCGGTCGATGCCACTGCGCCGGAAGCCGGCCGACCGGGCCACGTGCTGCGAGGCGGTGTTGCCGTCGCCCGCGACGAGGGACAGCCGCGGCAGCCCCAGGCCGCCCTCCGCTCGCGGCGCGAAGGCGTGCTCGCTCACGAGCCGCAGCGCCTCGCTCATGAACCCCTGCCCGCGGGCGTCGGGGTGCGTCCAGTAGCCGATCGAGGCGCCCCGTGGGTCACCAGCGCCGGCACCGTGCACCGTGAGCGAGCCCACGCACCGATCGTCCGTCGCGTCGGCCACGCACCAGAACCGGTCGGAGCCGTCGGCATTGCGGTCGGCGGCCATCGCCAGGTAGGCAGCGGCGTCCGCCTCGGTGTAGGGGTCGGGCATCCCGGCCAGCCAGTGCCGGGTCCGCTCGTCGGAGCAGGCCTCGCGCACGCGTGCGACGTCGGTATGACGCCACTCCCGCAGCCGGACGCCCTCACCTTTGAGCGTGGGCAGGGGAGCGTGTTCCTCGGGTGCCTGCCACTGGTGCTGGGTGACCGCGAACTGGAGCCGGTCGGGGGAGGGGTCGCAGCCCTGGTGCGCGGTGCGCTGGGCGCCGAAGGAGCCGCGCGCGACGGCTTCCGGCTCGACGCCCCACTGCCGAAAACCCGCTCGGCGCAACACTGCTCGGGAGGCGAGGTTCTCCGGAGAGGTGATGGCGCGGACCCGGCGCAGACCCCACCCGCCGTCCTCCAGTGAGGTGAAGACGTGGCCGAGCAGCAGACGCACCGCCGCGGACGCCAACCCGGCACCTCTCGCCTCCGGCGCCAGCCAGTAGCCGAGCTCGCACCCGTCCCGGTGGAAACCGTCGTCCAGGCGGAAGGTGGTCAGGTAGCCCAGCGGGGTGTCCTCCCCGGGACGGGTCACTGCCCACCTCACCGCCCGGCCGCTGAGCTGCGCCTCCCGGGCGTGCGTCAGCCAGCGACGTGCGGTGCCCTCGTCGGCCGCCGGGTCCGCGAACGGTCCGGCGTCCTCGTGGCGGAGCAACCGAGCCAGGGCGGCCGCGTCCTCCTCCCGGAACGGCCGCAGCCGGACCCGATCATCCGCCAGCACGACCGGCCGGTATGCCGGGTGGCCGGGTCGCGCCGAGGGGGCGCGGTGCTCGTCGGCGAGCAGCTCGAAGAAGGCACCGTCCGAGATCGAGCCGTCCGGACGGGCATACGACTGGTGGTCCAGGCCCCAGAGCCGGAAACCGGTCCGCCGCAGGATCTCCTGGGAGGCGAGGTTGGCCAGGTCCGTGGAGGCGTGCAGCCGCCGCAGACCGAGACCGCCGTCGGCTTCGGGGCGGAAGGCCTGCTCGACCGCGGCCGTCACCGCCTCGAGCGCCAGGCCACGGCCACGGGCCTCCGCGAACAGCCAGTAGCCGAGCTCGGCATTCCCGGGGGAGCCGTCCCCGATGCCGAAGACCTGCACGCAGCCGAGCGCAGCGTCGGTCTCCCGGTCGGCCACGCACCAGTGGCAGGCGGTGCCGGCATCGAGGTCCCGCCGTTTGCGTCCCAACCACTCGTCGAACGTGTCGGCGTCGGGCTGGGCGCCGGCCGGCATGAACCGCGCGCTCGCCGGGTCGACCCGCTGGTCGGCGCGCGGCCGGTCGGTCTCGCGCCATTCGCGCAGCCGCAGCCGGTCGGTCTCGAGCACGGCGGGGATGACCGGCGCCACGGGTTGCGCCCGGTCATCGCGCAGCAGCTCCCACTGGAGACCGTCCGCGGCGGGACCGTCCTCCCGCGCCATCACCCGGTGCTGGTGGCCCGCCTGCCGGAATCCGGCCCGGCGGAGCACCCGCTGCGAGCCCCGGTTGTCGATGTCGGTGCCGGCCTCCAGCCGGTGCAGGCCCAGGCCACCGTCGTCCGCCGACGTGAAGGCGTGTGCGGTCAGCAGGGCGAGCGCCTCGGTCGCGGCGCCCCGGCCCCGGGCGTCCGGGTGCAGCCAGTAGGCGACCATCCCCGAGCCGCGCATCAGCTGGAAACTGAGCCGGAACACGTTCGTGCTGCCGAGCGGCTGGTCGGTGGCGGCGTCCGCGATGCACCAGACCACGCTGTCGCCCTCGGCCGGGCGGACCTGCTGGAGGAGCAGCCACTCGTCGAACGTCTCGGCGGTCGGCACGAACCCCGACATGAACCGCCGACTCACCTCGTCCGGCGCCTGGTCGGGCCGTGGCCGATCGTCCGGTCTCCAGGGACGAAGCCGGACGCGCTCACCTTCGAGCACCGGGGTCTCGAGCCACGGGTGCGCGGGAGCCATCGGCTCGCCCCGGCGCAGCGTCCCGATCCAGCCGTCCCGCCGGTCGCCGCGCAGGGCGAGCAGGTCGCGCACCGTGCCCTCGACCTTGAAGCCGCAGGCCCACGCCACCCGCCGCGATCCCCAGTTGCCGACGGCGGCGCGCCAGTGCAGTGTCTCGATCCCGTGGTCGAACGCGTGCGCCGCAGCCAGCCGGACGGCGCGCGACATCAGCCCACGCCCCCTGGCCCACGGGTGCAGGCCGAAGCCGATCTCGGCGATCCCGTCGGGGGTCGGTCGGTAGTCCACCGAGCCACAGAACCGGGGCACACCGGCTGGATCGTTACCGTCCTGGGCCTCGATCGCCCAGGTCCTGCTGCCGTGCTCCTCGGCCCAGCCGCCCGGCACGACGGTGCCGAGGAACAGCTGGGCCTGCTGCACGTCATACGGCTGCGGCACCGTGGTGAACCGCACCATCTCGGGGTCGGTGCACTGCTCCACCAGCGCCGGCACGTCCGACTGGCGGTGCGCCCGCAGCGTGACGACTCCGTCGGAGAGTTCGGGGACGACGTCGGGGAAGGGGACGGTGGTGCCGGGCATGTCGACAGCCTCGCCGATCCCGGCGCGACACGGCAACGCGGTTTGTCAGCCGCCGGGCGGGCCGGCGTCAGACGTCGGCCAGGCGGGGAACGACGTCGGTGACGGCCCGCGTGGTCCACGGCACGGGGTCCTCGTAGGGCGGCGGTGTGAGCTCGACGACCGTGACGCCGAGCCGGGCGAACCCCTCCATCTCGGTGAGGAAGGCGTCAGGGTCCTCGAGCGCCTTACCGGGGAACAGGATCGTCTTCTGGATCGCGTCGTAGTCGGTGCCCAGCCGGTCGCAGTGGCCACGAAGCACCTCGAGCTTGTGCTCGACCGCGGCCAACCCCTCCGGGCCCGGGCGGCCGAAGAGGTTGCAGGCCTGGGCGTACTGGGCGACCAGGCGCAGCGTCTTCCGCTCACCGCCGCCACCGATGAGGATGGGGACGGTGCCCCGCACCGGACGAGGCAGACAGATGGTCTCGGCCAGCTGGTAGTGCTCTCCGGTGAACGGCCCGTCGTCGTCGGACCACATCTGCTGCACGATCTGCAGGGTCTCCTCGAGCCGCTCGAACCGCTCCGCGGTGGCCGGGTAGGGCACGCCCAGACCCTGGTGCTCGCGCTCGTACCAGGCGGCCCCGATCCCGAACATCGCCCTGCCCTCCGAGAGGACGTCGAGCGTCGTCACCGTCTTGGCCAGCAGGCCCGGGTGGCGGTAGGTGACACCGGTGACCATCGTCGTCAGCCGCACCCGCGAGGTGACCGCGGCGAGGTAGGCGAGGGTGCTGTACCCCTCCAGCATCGGCTCGAACGGGCCGCCGGCGTGCTCCATCTGGAACCAGTGGTCCATCACCGAGATGACCCCGAAGCCGCCCTCGTCCGCGACCCGGGCCGTCTCGGCCAGTCGGTCGGCGAGAGTGGTCTCCCACGCGGGGTGGGTGAAGCTGAAGTAGTGCAGACCGAGTTCCATCGTGCTCCTCCGGGTGGGGTGAGGGCCCCGGGCGGTCGAGCAGCCGACCAGAGGTCGTGCGGGCTGGGAACCCGTAGCCGTGACCTGCCGTTGATCTCCCAGGGGTGGATTGCGACTACCCTAGTCGGGACGTCCCGTGTGGCAGGCCCGGTGGGCAGGCCGTCCGGCCCCCGCACCCGCACAACCAGGAGTTTGCGTGCCCAAGATCGTTGAGAAGATGCTGCGAGCCGGCGAGGGCCGGGTGCTCAAGAGGCTGCAGGGCATCGCCAAGCAGGTCAACATCCTCGAGGAGGACTTCGAGAAGCTGACCGACGCGGAGCTGCGGGAGGAGACCGACACCTTCCGCAAGCGGCTCGCCGACGGCGACACGCTCGACGACATCCTGCCGGAGGCGTTCGCGGCGGTGCGCGAGGCCAGCAAGCGCACCCTCGGCAAGCGGCACTTCGACGTGCAGATCATGGGCGGCGCCGCCCTGCACCTCGGCAACGTGGCCG